>CAKOSD010000022.1 GCA_934101745.1 uncultured Bacilli bacterium
ATAATGTTATAGGGGTATTTTTTCCTTATATGCTTTTAGATGTTAATGCTCATGCTAATTTTAATGGCGAAGGTGAACGTCAAACCCGGACTTATCAAGTACAAAATGGTGATATGCGCCATACAAAGTATGATGCTGATGTTTACCATATAGAAAGAGATTTTGATTTTACAATTCAAGGTTTATCTATTGAATCAAGTTCTAATAACCTAAATGAAGTAAGTGGTAAAACTAATAATATTATTAATGCAATAATGCCTTTTGATACTGAAAATTGTGTTAAGTTTAACGCTAATTATTTAATAGGTTTCAACTCAGAAAAAAGAGATGTTAATATTGATAATTTAAAAGCAACGGCTTATGAACAATATAAGGATATTGCTAGATATACATGTAATAGTACACTTGGAATGTATGATAGAGGTGTGCGTTGGGATAATGAGACTTTAGATATTAAAGGACAGCAGTGGACGGCGGCTTATTTACCAGTATGGCTTTATAGTTATTTAGAAGTTAAAGGTGATAAGAAGTTATTACATTATGTGGCTGTTAATGCTAGAACTAAAGAGGTTATGGGAAGTGTACCTATTCATATACCAATGTTATTATTAGCCTCTTTTATAGTAGAAATATTTGGCTATATTGCAGCGAGTAATATAGATTGGGATTATAGCTGGATATTCTTATCCGTTGGTTTTATTTACTTTTTTGTCATTTATAATATATATCGTAATACTAGCGCTCGTCATACTTACGAAAAAGAGACTAAAAGAGAAATGAAGAACTTAAGAAAGATTGATAATTTTGTTAGAAAAAATAACGGTCAAACTAGTAGTATGATGGATGGTGCCAATAATAGAACTATAAGAGGTAAATTTCATTAAGAAATATAAATGTTAGAATTAATTTTCTAGCATTTTAATTTTTTCATCTTGCAAAAAATATTGATTATCTTAATATTTTATGATTAAATAATTTCTTGGTGAAGAAAATGAATATTGAAGAAATAAATAAAAGTATTAATAATAATCCTTATGTTAATTATCTTATTAGAGATAAAAACATGGTAAGAACTCAATATACTAATGAAATTAATTTTAAAGATGCTAGTATAATTTGCAATTTAGAAGAAATTGACTGTAGTGCAAGTGGGGTACTAGAAGATATTGAAAATGCTATTAATAAATTGGTTGATACTGATTACGAGGCTTTAAGTTTTAGTTTTTGTGGCGGTTTAGTTGTTAAAAATAATAAACATAAAACAGAAAATATTGATGATTTATTCTTGTATAGGTTAATTATTTATCCTTTAAAAAAGGTTGATGGTGAATATAAAAGAATAAATGGTGGTAATAAGAATATCTATCAAAGTGTTTCGGGAAGTATGGAAAAAATTATCCATTTTGAGGATTTACTTGCTATTTTAAATAGTTTGCACATATTACCATTATATGTTGATGAAGATTATTTTAAAGTATTAACAGAAGGTTTTTTAGGATGTGGTAAGCCGATATTATTTACTTTAGAACAAGGGAAAGGAAGAGTACTTAAGAAAAATTAAGTGCTTTTTATATTTTTATCTTTTCCTGTGGAAAAATATATTTAATGTTTTGGCGTTATCTTTTTCTATAGAAAAAGATAATTGACTTCATGAACAATTAATTATATAATTAACTTGAGGTGATTTACTGTGATAAAAAGGGAAAAGTATTTATCAAAACTTAGAGACTTTTATGATAAGGATATTATTAAGATAATTACAGGAATAAGGCGTTCTGGAAAATCGGTATTAATTAAACAGATTATTGAAGAATTAAAAGATAAAGGTATTGATGATAATCATATTATTTATATCAATTTTGAAGATGTTAAATATGCAACTATAGACAATTTTTTAAAAGTTAATGATTATGTCACTTCTAAGATATTAGACAAAGAAAAGTATTATTTGTTTTTTGATGAAATTCAGGTGATTTTAAATTGGGAGAAAGTGGTGAATTCTCTTAAGGCTACAGAAAATACTTCTATATTTGTTACTGGTTCTAATTCGAAGTTATTGTCTGGCGAACTTGCTACTTTACTTTCAGGACGTTATGTATCTTTTAAAGTGGCACCGTTTAATTTTAAAGAGGTTGTAGAATTAAAGCGATTAAAAGGCTCGGAAGAAATAAAAAAGGCATTTTTAAATTATATGATGTGGGGAGGTATGCCACAGAGATTTGAGTTTGATAATGTTGAATCAATGAAAACTTATTTATATGATTTATTTAATTCTATTGTTTTAAAAGATATAGTAAAAAGATATAACATTAAGAATGTAACCATATTTGAAAGAGTAATGGAATATTTGGTGACAAATCCTTCTCAAACTTTTTCAACTCAAAATATGATGAAAGAATTTGAAAAAGCCAATATTCCGGTTTCAACAAGGACTATTTATGATTGCTTAGACTATGCAGAATCTTCAATGCTTATGATGAAAACATCGGAATATGATGTTAGAGGTAAAAGAATTTTGTCAAGAAAAGATAAATATTATTTGACTGATTTAGGATTGGGACAGATTTTAAATGTTAATAAAAAAACCCAATTTGGTGCTTATTTAGAGAATATTGTTTATAATGAATTGATATATAGAGGGTATAATGTAAGTATTGGTAATAATAATGGAAGAGAGATTGATTTTGTTGCAACAAAGTATAATACAAGAGAATATTATCAAGTATGTTACTCTTTAGAGAATGAAGATACCGAAGCTAGAGAATTTGGGGCTTATAGCGGATTAGAAGATAATTATCCTAAATATGTAATATCGATGGATGATTTAGATTATTCTCAAAATGGTATAATTCATAAAAATGCTATTAAATGGTTGTTAGAGATTGATTAGCAGCAAGTACTTAAGAAAATAAGTACTTTTTTAAGTGTTGTTATATAAATTTGCTATAAACTTCTTTAAAATATTGTTTCAAGAAAAAGTTATGATACAATAACAATATAAATTGGTGGTGTTTTATGATAAATATACTAATAGTAGAAGATGATATTAATCTACTTAATATTATAAAGAAGAATTTAGAAAGAGAAGGGTATGTGGTTTATACCGCTTTAGATGGCGTATCAGGTTTAGAAGTTTTTGAAAATAATCATATTGATTTAATCATACTGGATTTAATGTTACCTAAATTAGATGGATATGCATTTACGAAGAAAATTAGAAATGAAAAAGAGAATTTACCGATTATCATGACGACTGCTAAGAGTTTAATGGAAGATAAAAGAATTGCTTTTCAAACAGGGGTGGATGATTATATGACTAAACCCTTAGAAATGGAAGAATTATTATTAAGAGTAAAAGCCTTACTACGTCGTAGTAAAATTTTAGCCGAAAGAAAGATTGTGACTGGAAAAGTGGTTGTTGATTGTGATGCCATGACTGTTACCAGAGATGGTGAAGTAACGGAATTAACGCAAAAGGAATTCGCCTTGTTATATAAATTGTTATCTAATCCTAATAAAATATTTACAAGAAATCAATTAATGGATGAAATATGGGGTTATGAATCAAACAGTGATGATAGAACCATTGATGCCCATATTAATAGGTTAAGAAGAAAATTTGAAAATTATCCAGAATTTGAAATTAAGTCAGTTCGCGGTCTGGGGTATAAGGTGGTTAAAAATGAAAAAAATTAATGATGATGAGATTAAAACTAATCAAAAGTTAACTTTTTATTTTACGGCCTTAGCCTTTTGTGTCTTTGCGGCTATTATAATAGCCTTGAGTTTTTTAATATTTTTAGGTAATAAAATATTAGGTTGGGATTATATGATTGATTTACATCAATCGCAGTTCTGGATTTTAGTATTTGTAGCGATTATTTTAATTGGGGTTATTTCTTCAATTTTGATTGGGCGTCCTATTTTAAAGGGAATTAAAGAAATATCTAACTCGACTAAAAAGATAAGTGAGGGTGATTTTTCGGTTAGAATCAAAGAGAATAAAACAAAGTTTTTGGGACGACTTTCCCATGATTTTAATCAAATGGCTAAGGAATTAGAAGGAGTAAAAATATTAAGAAATGACTTTATTAATAACTTTTCGCATGAATTTAAAACACCAATAAGCTCAATAAAGAACTATGCGGAGGAATTAAAAAATAATGACTTATCTAAAGAAGAGCAAGATAAGTATTTAGATATAATTATTAAAGAGGCTACTAGACTTTCTAATCTTTCTAATAGTATTTTATATTTATCTAAAGTCGAAAAACAAGAAATATTAACTGATAAAACAAAGTATGATGTAGGGGAACAAATAAGACAGGCTATTCTTTTAGAAATGAAAAAAATAGAAGAAAAGAATTTAGAGTTAGATTTAGATATTTTAGATTATAAACTATTTTTAAACGAAGATAGTATTGAACAAGTATGGATTAATATTTTAGATAATGCGATTAAATTTAGTGAAGAAGGTAAAACCATAAAAGTTACTAGTAAAATCGTTAATAATTATTATGAAGTAAGAATCAAAGATGAAGGAATTGGAATTTTAGAAGATGATTTACCTTTTGTTTGGGAAAAATTTTATAAGGCTGATAAATCCCATTCACAAGAAGGTAATGGTCTTGGACTTTCTTTAGTTAAAAGAATTATTGAACTTCATAAAGGTATAATTGAGATAAAAAGTAAGGTAAATAAAGGAACTGAAGTTATTGTGAAATTACCAGTTAAATGATTTCACATTCAGTTCATTTTTAAATTGTATAATAAAAATAGTTTGTATGGGAAGTGATTGCTTATGAAAAAAAACTATGCTTACTATAATAATCCCAAGATTAATAGTTTTAAAGAGTTAATGAATTTAAGTATTAAAAAACCAGATGATATAGCCTTTAGTTTTTTAGATAAGAGTAAAGTTCAAATTACGAAAACTTATCAAGAATTTTATGAGGATGTAAGACTTGTTAGTAACTATATTGCTAATCTTTATAATAATAAACATATTGCTTTAATTGGCGAAAATTCTTATAACTTTTTGGTGTTATTTATGGGAATTGTTATTAGTGGGAATTGTGCTGTTATTATTGATAAAGATTTAGATGCTTTAGATATTAAAAAGATGCTTAAGAATACGAGTACTAATACTTGTTTTTATTCTAAAGAATATTGTAATAATTTAAGCGGACTGGTTAGTAAAATGTATCCTATTGAAGAGATTGATAATTATAAATTAGAAAAAGATTTTATTAGATTTACTAATCCTCAGGATACAAGTGTTATTTTCTTTACTTCGGGAACAACTGGTTTTAATAAGGCTGTGTGTTTAAGTGAAGAAAATATTTGCTTTGATATTTGGTCTTTGGCTAGTCTTTTTAAACCAAATGGAGGAGTTTATGCGGTATTGCCTTTTCATCATTCATTTGGCCTTATTACGGGAATTTTAAAACCATTTTATTATCATGTTCCAATTTTCATTAATAGTAGTTTGAAGAATTTACAGAAGGAAATGAAGATGGCTAAGCCTAATACGATGTTTGTGGTACCGGTATTTATTGAGACTTTTTATAAAACCATTTGGGCTACGGCTCGAAGGACTAAGCAAGATAAAAAGTTGAAACTAGCAATTAAATTATCAAATAGTCTTTTAAAAGTTGGTATTGATTTACGAAAAAAATTATTTAAGTCGGTTTTGGCTCAATTTGGGGGTAATTTAGAATACTTTATTTGTGGTGGGGCTTATTTAGATAGTAAGTATGTAAAATGGTTTAGAAGTATTGGGATTGAAATATTAAATGGTTATGGTATTACGGAATGTAGTCCAGTGGTAGCGGTTAATCGTAACTTATACGGCAAAGATGGATCGGTTGGGTTAATTGGTCGTGATATTGAAGTGAAAATAGTTGATAATGAGATTTGCGTTAAGGGAAAAAATGTTATGCTCGGTTATTATAATGATTCCAAGGCAACGAAAGAAGTATTAAGTGACAGTTGGTTTAAGACCGGGGATTTTGGTTATCTTGATAAGGACGGTTTTTTATTTATAACTGGTCGCAAGAAAAATCTAATAATCTTATCTAATGGTGAAAATATTTTACCCGAGATGATAGAAGAAAAGTTACTTAAAGATAAAGGGGTTATGGAAGTAGTTGTGGATTCTTTAAATAATCAGTTAGTAGCATATATTTATCCTAGTGATGATTACTTGGGTAATATTACTTATTTTAATAATTTGATTTATAAATATAATAAAACTGTTCCTAAAAATCACCAAATAAGTAAATGTATTTTAAGAACAACTGAATTTAAGAAAAATAATAATCATAAGATTTTAAGAAATAAAATAATGGAGGAATAAAGATGGAAAAGAAGAAAATAACTGTAGAGGAAGTAATTAAATTAATTAGTGAGGTTTGTGAAATACCGGAAGAAAAAATTAGTGAGAAGGCTAATTTAACGACTGATTTAGAATTAGAATCATTAGATATTGTTACTTTAATTAGTGAATGTGAAGAAAGGTATCATTTAACTATTCCTGATAAAGATATTAAGACTTTCCAAACGGTTAAGGATATAGAAGAATATTTAAATAAATGCTAATTTATAGATTAACAATAGATAACAATGAATAAATTATATATTGAAGAGAATATAAGTAGTAATGATCTTATAAAAAGGATTGCTTATGATTATAATTTAAGTAATTATGTGGTTTTAAAAACTAAAACTGGT
The DNA here is from genome assembly GCA_934101745.1 of uncultured Bacilli bacterium. GTDB lineage: Bacteria > Bacillota_I > Bacilli_A > RF39 > UBA660 > CAG-605. The sequence goes on from CAKOSD010000022.1 coordinate 6,733, forward strand.
AAACCTTATTTTAAAGGAAATAATATTTATTTTAATATAAGTAATAAAGATAATATAACTGTGGCGGTAACAAGTTCTAAGCCTATAGGGATTGATATTGAAAGATTAACTTTTAAAGAAGGAGTAGTTAAGCATTTTTTTAGAGAATCTGAACAAGAAATAATCAAAAATAGTTTAGATAAAGAATTGGATTTTACTACTATTTGGGTTAAAAAAGAGGCTTATATTAAATATTTAGGGTTAGATATAACGAGTATTAGAAAAATAGATACAACTACAATAACGGGTTTTACAATAAAAAAATATAAAGAATATATAATAGGAATTAAGGAGTAAAAATGAATTTATTATACTGTGGAGATAGTAATATTAAAGATGGCTTATTTCTATCAATAAAATCAATTTTAAAAGTAGAAAAAGAAATTTTAAATATTTATGTTTTGTCAATGGATTATTTAAATTATAAGAAAATAGATTTAGAATTTATTAATTATTTGGATACTCTAGTTAAAGAAGTAAACAAAAATAGTTTTGTTAAATTGGTAGATATGACAAAAACTTATTTGGAAAACGAATGTAAGGCTAATAAAGATACGATGTTTACTCCTTATTGTATGCTTAGACTTTATAGCGATTTAGTAGATTTACCAAGTAAAATATTGTATTTAGATACCGATGTTTTAGCCTATAAAAGTTTTAAAGAGTTTTATGATATTGATAATAGTAATTATGAGATTGTAGGAGTTTTAGATTACTATGGTAGTCATATTTATAAGAAGAATATTTTTAAGAAAGATTATTTAAATTCTGGAGTTTTACTTTTTAATTTAGATCTATTAAAAAAAGATGATATTTTAAAGCAGGCTCGCCAGATGTGCGCGACTAAGAAAATGCTTTTACCCGATCAAAGTGCTTTAAATATATTATGTAAGCATAAATTGATTGTGGATAGAAAGTATAATGAACAAAAAGCGATGCAAAGTGATACTGTTTTAAGACATTTTACAACGACATTTAAGTTTTTTCCAAAAATTAAAACCCAAAAGGTTAAACCATGGCAAATTCAGAGAATGCATGATATTTTAAATTGTCATGAATTTGATGGGCTACTTGATGAATATAAGGAGTATTTAGAAATGAATAATAAAATTATACCAATATTTTTTACGATAGATGATGCCTTTGCTCCTTTTGTAAGTGTGGCGATAAAATCATTACTTGATAATGCCAACCCAGATTATTTTTATAACATTCATATTGTTAATAATGGATTAAGTTTAGAAAATCAAGAAAAAATATTAAGTTTAGAAACCAGTTATAGTAAGATAATGTTTAATAATATGGATGAAAGACTTAAGGCGATAACGGATAAAAAAGGAACAAGATTAAGAGAAGATTATTTTAGTTTATCCATTTTCTTTAGAATATTTATTCCTGATTGTTTCAAAGAATATGATAAGGCTTTATATATAGATAGTGATACGGTAATAGTAGATGATATAAGTAAATTATATAATATTGATTTAAAAGATAAATATATTGGGGGTTGTAGAGAGACTTCATGTATAGGAATGGATGATATTACTAATTATTTTACTAATGGGGTAGGAGTAGATTATCAAGAGTATATTAATTCAGGAATGCTTTTATTTGATATGAAAACTTTAAGAGAAAAAAAGTTTGCTGATAAATTTTTATATTTATTTAATAAGTATAATTTTGGTAATATCGACCCTGATCAATCTTATATAAATGTTATTTTAAAAGATAAAAAGTTATTAATTGCCAATAGATGGAACGCTACTATATCTAAAGATAATAAAATAGTAGAAAATCCGGGTATTATTCATTTTAATTTATTTAAGAAACCATGGCATTATGATAATGTTTGTAAGGAAGATGTTTTTTGGAATTATGCTAAAAAGACTCCTTATTATGAAGATATAAAGAAAATTAAAGCAAATTATACTTTAGAAGATAAACAGAAAGATGATAAAAGCCTAGAGGCAATGATTAGTAGAAGCAAAGAGATAGTAAATGATAAAATAACTTTTAAAAAAATATTTGATAGCGGTAAGGAAGAAAGATTATAATGATTATTGGTGGGTCAAAAAAACAAGTTATAGAAAATATTAAAAATAATGTTTTTAATAATGAACTTAATAAAAAAGTAGAAGTTAATGATGCTGTTTTAAGTGATGAAGAAATAAGTAAGTTATTAGATACTTTTTATAAAAATAAGAATAAAAAGATTAGCTATGGTATTAAACATACGATGGCTAATATGACTGTTAGTAAGTATATGAAAATGTTAGATAAAGATATAGTTATTAATGGGGTTGAAAAGTTAAAAAATATTGATTTAAGTAAGGGGGCTATTATTACTTCTAATCATTTTAATCCGTTAGATACTTTTATTATTCGAAAATTAGTAGAGAAAGTCTTAAAAAAGGATTTATATATAGTTATTCAAGATACTAATTTAGCCATGCCTGGTAGTTTAGGTTTTTTAATGAATTATACTAATGTTATACCAGTTAGTAAAAGTCCTACTTATTTAGCGGGAACTTTTAAGGAAAATTTGCGAAAGATATTAAATGCTGGTAATATAGTTTTAATTTATCCGGAAGAGGAGATGTGGTTTAATTATCGAAAGATACGACCTTTAAAAAGAGGGGCATATCAATATGCGGCTATTTTAAATGTTCCGGTAATATCGTGTTTTACAAAAATTATTGATACGGATAGCATCGATAATGATGAGTTTAATAAGACGACTTATGAATTAAATGTCTTAGGAGTTTTATATCCGGATAAAGATATTAGTCCAAGAGTAAATAGTATTAATATGTTAAATGAGGATTATGATTGGAAGAGTAAGGCTTATGAGGCTGCTTATAATAAAGTCTTAGAATATAATTTTAGTGCCTCCGATATTGCGGGATATCGTTGGGATAATGTTAGCAAATAAAAAGGAATAGCGTGACTATTCTTTTTTTTCACATTTAATTCCTTGATAAGTATTTCTTTTTACCATTTCTTTATCAATATCATTTAGGACACAAAATTTCTTCAAAACCCAGTCAGGAGTGATTAAATCTTCTTTTTTAGGATCACCTGTAAGACGATGAATAAATATTTCAGGGCGTAAGTATTCTAATTGGGAGATGACAATATCAATATATTCTTCCTTGGTTAAAATAGGAAAAGGCTTTTCTTGATACATATTGGCTAATTTAGTATTTTTAATGATATGCAGCATATGGATTTTAATGCCTGATACTCCCAGCGAGTTAATGTATTTCGCGGTGTTTATCATCATTTCTTTAGTTTCACCTGGTAAGCCGTTTATGATATGGACAACGACATTAATATTATTTTTTACTAACTTTTTTACGCAATCATCAAAATTTTTTAAATCATGACCACGATGAATTAGTTTTAAAGTTTCATCATACATTGATTGTAAACCTAGTTCAATAGTTAGATTAGTTCTTTTATTTAAATCAATTAAGTATTCTAGACAATCATCGGAGATACAATCACTTCTAGTAGCAATGGATAAACCAATAACATTAGGTATCTTAAGAATGGGCTCAAATTTAGTTTTTAAGATTTCTACAGGAGCGTAAGTGTTTGTATTAGCCTGAAAATAGCCAATATAATAAGCATCGGGCCATTTGTGTTCCATGATATTTTTAACCATTTCAAATTGGGTAATTAAGTCATCTTCTTTCATCCCCGCAAAATCGCCACTACCAAGGGGAGAACAAAATATACAACCGTAACCATCTTTTTTATTAGGACAACTAAATCCAGCGTTTAGAGAAACTTTGAATACTTTTTTTCCGTATTTAGTTTTATATTCATAATTAAGGGTATGGTATCTTTTATTATCCAAAGTATATTTAAAGTTATTTTCCATTTAAATCACCTAGAAGTAGTTTATCACAAATTATGATTATTGTTAGCAAAAGTTATTTTGATAAGACAAAATAAAATTGTAAATATAAGAATTATTTTGTTTAAACAAAATAACTTACAAATTTGGATTGCGGTTATATAATTAAGGTAGGAGATGAAATTATGTTAGTAAGAGAAAATTACTTAGAAGAAATAAGAGGTTTTTATAATTTAGTATTAGTTAAAATTTTGGTTGGCATTAGAAGATGCGGTAAGCCCATTTTAAAAAACATTAAATTATTAATTAGCATGTCTATGCAAATAATGATTTAGTTTAATTAAGAAGTCTTTGCGTCCTAATATCATTTTTATTGAAAAAGAATTTTTAGTTTGCTATACTTAAAATTAGAAAGAATAGGGATGCCAATTGAGTATTTTAGGAAATCATTTTTTACCAAATATGAATAATAGGATAACTAATCCAAAGGCTGTATTTAAAGGAAAAAATTATCGGATAAGTATAATTAGTGATATGATACTACGTTTAGAATATGATGAAGAAGGAATATTCAATGATTATTTAACAGAAAATATTTTAAATAGAAACTTTCCTTTACCTCATTTAGATGTTCAAGAAGATCATGCTACTTTAATTGTTAATACTAAGTATTTTCGTTTACAGTATTTAAAGGAAAAGCCTTTTAAAGGTAGTCTTTTTGCTCCAGATTCGACTTTGCGAGTAAATGTTTTAAACTCTACTGCTT
>CAKOSD010000023.1 GCA_934101745.1 uncultured Bacilli bacterium
TAAATACTCCAATCTAATATAATATTTTTTCTTCTTAAAATCACTATATCATATTTAAACCTATAATTGTTAAAAAACACCCAAAAAAAAGCAGTCAAAATGACTGTTAAAAAATTATTATATACTTTTTTTACTTTTCTAAGTCCCCTTACTTTATATAGACATTTTTTCTTTTCTTTAGTATAATCTAAAGTCATGAAGGAAAATGTTTTATGAATGAAGAAACTATAAAAGAAAATGCTCAATTATGTCAAAAAAAGATAAAAGTTTGTGGGCAATTATTTGCTAAGACATACCAAGCCCTTAGAAAAAATATTTTATCTAATGAAGATACTACCGTTATTAAAGATAAAATTGGGAAAACACAAGAAAGTATCCAAGAAGAATTAAATTATTACCAAAGTTTTTATCCTTATTTCTTATTAGGTACCCCCTTTCAAATAGATATTAATAAACTTAACTTAATTAAACAAAAACAGGCTTTATTAATTGGTTCTTTAAAAACCATATTAAATCAACCAGAAATATCTGATATCTATAAAAAAGGAATGTTTAATTTAATCCAAACTAAATTAGAAAACGATACTCTTACTTCTGATGATACTCTAAAAAAAGGTAAACATTAATTACCGATTAATTATTTTTAGTAAAACTGTCAAAACAATTATAACAGCCCCCGCTATAATAGTCATCTTAGCAGGAGTTTCTCCCATAATGGAAACCATATTATCATATATAGTCATCCCTGTATCAACAATAAAAATTTTAATTCTATTAAAGAACTCCCCTAACTGATCAGGAAGATTTTGTTCCCAGAAATCTAATAAATACATCAAAATACCTACTTTCTATAAATTAAGTATAATATATACTTGCAATTTTAGCAATTACTTGATAGAATATTTTAAGTAATGGCGGAATTGGTGAAGTGGTTAACACACCGGATTGTGGCTCCGGCATGCATGGGTTCGACCCCCATATTTCGCCCCATTATGGATTATAAAAGACTGTTTTTTAAGGAAACAGTCTTTTTTCATATCTAAATTTTTACCAAGTTTAGTCATTACTCTTAGATAAATATACCCTATAAATAATATCTGTTATTTTAGTACCATTTTTCTTTATATTCGTACAAACTTATTTTTTACCTTACTCCAAACTACCCCACTAACAAGCACCAATATTAAAATTGGTAAAGCCGGTAAGAAAGCCCCGGTTTCCGGATTTTTATAATCCTTCTTAGGTTCTTCATTTTTATCCTCAGTATCTGGCTTTTTATCCTCAGTTACTTCATCTTTAGAAGGGGCATAGATTATTTCATTATTACTAGTATCCGTAACAATATTACTAGTTAAATCCACTTTTAAAATGCTACTAAATTTATCACTACCAGTAACTTGAGCCTTATAATAATATACTTTCCCCGCAGTGGCCTTATCATCTCCAAATGCTACACCGTTTGTAAAATCATTACAACCAATAGACCAATCTTCGGCGCCTACTTTAACATAATCACCATCAATAGCCTCAGAACGATATACCTTACAATATGGCTTATCATCTTCATCTTTAGGTGTATAATCTAAAGATAATTTATAATACGGCATCCCCTCATAAACATACATACTTAATTTAGGAACTAAATTACCATATTTTTTAGCATCTGTTTCTTTACCATACGCCGAGGCAAAAGCACTTATTTTATCACTATCAAAACTAATTTTAAAATTACTAATATAAGTATTATCCTTTTCTACATTACTACCATCCGCATTAGAAACCGTATACTTATAAGGGGTATAAACTAACCTAACTCCATATTTACCATAATCATTATTATAATTGGTTAATAAAGGTATCGTATAATATTTATCAAGACCACTCAAATTAAGAACCGTATCTAAAAGATAATGGAATAAAAGATAACAGTATTCATTTTCTACTGTAGCGGCATCAGTAGGTACCCGCCCATTACTATCAAATTCCAGATAATCACTTCCGTAATTAACTAACATATCTTTACTATTCCAAGTAAATTTAACCTTTTTATTATCTTTATCAATTTGCCCAACTACTTTACTTCCCTCTACTTCTTTATCACTAGTAAGTTCATTAAACTTAGTTATTACTTCTTCTACGGTAAAAACTTTAGCCTCGACTCTCATAAAACTAATTGGTATTAACAAAACCCCAAGTAATAATAAACTTATCCTTTTCATAACTACCCTTTTTCCTTCTATTTTTCTTTATTTTCTAAAGTATTTCTTAAAGTTTTATAATAATCAGGCTCAATTAAATCAATCGCATTTATACTACATTCTAAAGACTTTTTATATTCGCCTTTAAAGAATAAGTTTTCGGATTTAATTAAGGCTATATCTAAATTATTATTTAAAGAACGATATCTATTTCCATAAACAATACTCATTTCGGCCATATAAGCACTTTTAACTACTTCTTTTGCCGTATTATATAATTTAACGGCTAAGTCTCTTGCCGTATCAACTCTAACATTTAAAGTCTTAATTGATATTGGCTTCTTATTTAATTCCACCTTAACATCATCAATAGCGCCCTTTGCCTCAGCCATATAAGTATAATAATAATCAGGAACCATCGGTAAAGAATACTCATTTAACTTTCCCTTAGCCTTAATAAGTACTTCTTTTATTTGATCTAACTGCTCTCTGGCTTCTAACTCATCTTCTTTTAAATTTCCAAAAGTATCATAAAAATTATTTAACTTTGAAGCCACTTCATCCAAGGCTCTATCTAATTTTTGCATCTCCTTAGAAAGTCTAGTATAAGCAACCGTCTTGTTCCGATGATGGCTTACTATTACTTCATAATTTTTCTTAATCTCTTTAAGTTCTTTGGCTATCTCTTCTAAAATATCTAAATCATTATCTTTAATATCATAAGAATATTTATAATCACTAGTCTTTCTTCTTAACTCATTATTATTTCTTTCTAACTTATTAGCGCGGACTAAAACATTCCGTAACTCATCTTCAAAAGTTTTCTTGGCTAATCTTTCCTTATCAAATTCATTATATAAGTTATCAAAATAATCTAATATAGTCTTTAATTCCACCGAAGAATCGGTTATATTTAAAACATTAATTTTCTCTAAATCATCGGCAATCGTCTTTTTAGCCTCTTTAATACTATTATCTATATTTAAATAATCTAAGTTATAACCACTTCTTACCATACTATCTTTAATTGACTTAATATCATCTAGTTTTCTTGGTATTAACTTCGTCCCCATTAAAATAATGGCTGGACCTTCTTTAATAACTAACTCTAAATTACCAATCATATTATCTAAGGCTTTAATAATCTTATTAACTTCACTATAATTATTTTTTTCCATAGTTACTTCAAAATTACTAAATAACTTATCAATATTTTCAAATTGCAGTTCTATTGGTTTACTTATATAAGTATACTCCATTTTATGATTATTATATTCATTTAAAACTAAACGATATCTAGTCTTTAGAGAAGTTGCTATCTCCCGATTCTTTCCTTTAGATAAAGTAATCTTTTTAATCTCTTTAAGTAAATAATCACTTTTAGCCTTTACTAAGTAAATATCAAACTCTACCGTTCCTAATAACTTATTTAATTCTTTATATTTCTTATTATCATATAAATCTTCTAATTTTAATAAATTATCCGTAATCTTGGGAATATCTTCTTTTTTTATAGTATCAAATCTGCTTCTTAAATTAGTATAGACTTCTTGCATTAAATCATTATTTACAAACTCTTCAACCGTTTGCAGACTACTCATTATATCAGAAGATATTATTTGATTCTTATCTCTTTCTAATTCTTCTAATTCTTGTTTATACTTATTTTTCTCTTTTTTATTTATCTTATTTAAAACAATAATAATAATTAAAACTGAAACTATATAATAAGTTACCCCAAGTAAAATAAAGGTTGTTTTATTCATAAGTACCACCAATACTTTCTTATATCATATACCCTACTTACTTAAATTTTATCATATTTTTAATATTTAGTCATCTAAATCTAATTCATATGGACTATCCATACTACCTTCACCTTTAATAGTTAAATGACCATCAATATTTATAATAGGAATCATACTGCAAGTATTATTAGCCTTAGTATAAGATAACTTTCCCTCTTTATTTAATACTGTTATATAAGCCCCATAATAATAACTATAAGGCGTTGAGGTACAAATATTTTTATTTAAGAATAAATAATTATCTTGATTATTAAACTTTGCACTAAATCCAATTATACTTACTTCATCAGCACTTAATATTCCTATTTTACTACTATATTTACCCCCGTAGTCTCTATCACCAGCACTACATCCTAAACTAGGACTATCTTCATCAAATAACCTTTTATTACCACTATAAGTTATTTGATTATAATACTTAGTATAGGTTGTATCAACACAGTAATCCTTAGTAACTAAGTATTCCTCATATTTACTTATATTTTCTTCATACCAAGTATTAAGAGCCTCAGAAGCACTACTAGTATTAAAAACTACATTTTCTTCTTTATTAGAATATTCATTAAACTGATTATCTATATTATTATTTACAAAGGCTAACTTAATAGACTTATCACTATTAATACCTACTATTCTTAAGATATAATCATCTAATTTAAAATAATTATTTGTTGGATTACCCCTAAAATAATAATTATTATCTATTTTAACTAAACCATTCTCTATAATATCACTACTATAATCAATATTACTTATAATATTAGGATTATCATTTAATATTTTTTCAACAAAAGTAGGCTTTATTATTTGGTTACTAGCCACTACTTCATAAGTACTATAAAAAGTATTTTTATCTTTGCTAGTAGCAGCATATTCATCTAACCACATTCTAAGATTAAGTCTAATACTCTTATTAGGTTCTAAATCATATTTATATAATCTTTTCTTTTCTTTAATATTAGAATCACTATTCTTTAAAGTCTTTAAATCACTTAAAAGAGTTGGTTCTAAAGTTATATCTCCATTTATATAAGTTTTAACTTTATTACTATTAATAGTCGAAGTATTTAATACATTTAAATATACTTGAATAGTCTTTATATTACTACACTTATTAGTTATAGATATACTTCTTGCTGAAGAACCTTTACCATCTATATCTTTTTCGGCCTCCGGATTAACTAAGTTATATGTTAATTCATCACTATATATTATATCAACACAAGAAGTATTATTATCTATCTTACTATTATTGTCTATCTTCCATATATAATAAAATATTAATATACTTATAAGTATCCCTAGTATTATAGTTAAAATTGTCAACCTCTTTTTATAAAATTCTTGCATACTAAATCCTCATACTTTAATACTAATATAGGTATATCCATTAGTCAAGTTATTTGTTTTCTTTAAGTATATTTATTCTAAATAAAAAGCAAGACTTTAAAGCCTCACTTAGTAATATAGTTTCTAACAATTAAATTACGTTTAATTGTATCTATATTATATATATAAATTGTTATAAGCAAACAAAAATCAAGACCCATACCACCGTTCGTGGAATTAAAATTAGAACAAAATCATTATTTAACACCGGCTTAACTCTATTTCACAGAGCCTTTGAATCACTAAGATATGTAAAATTAAGTTTCAAATTTATACTCTATGATACATAACTTTACCAAATTATAATATTTTTTAAACTCCATCATAAGGTGGGGTGCGTTGCTGTGTTAAAAACGCAGCATTTTTAAGTTAATTTACAAACAATGTCTAATTTTTAGCAAAATAACTAGCAACTGGACGAACTTTAAGCGGCTCTTAGCCCAGTATTTATAGAGCCTTGAGAAAAACTGTCAGCTAGTCAGAGAAATGCGATAAGGGTCAGATGCTGTCCCAGAGCCTTGTGCCAGCACTTCAGCCTTCAGACTGAAAACTGGTCGAACCCCGACGGTGCCGTTGTTCACGCGGTAGTTGTAGCCGTTCGCATAGCCACCCGAATCAACGAAAAGCACGACAGCGTTACTACCATCGAAGAAGTAGTCCGGCGAGGAAGCCCACCAACTCTGCCCTGAGTATAAGTAATAACCACTATTGCTAGCCTCCCATCCACCGGCTAGTACAATTTCATCTGTACTTAAAAGACCGACTGGATACGTTAGAGCTCCATTACCATTAGTAGTATCACTTACCGTAAAGGCATCATTCTTTTGGGGACACATTAACATCATTTTATTATTATAAGAACTATCCGCAAAGTTGAACCAACGATATGCTGTGCCATTTGTTCCATATCCCAAGTTATTATAACTAATACCATTAATATTTGGTTTGTTACTACTTATTGAACGGTCATTACAGAATACATTATCAGCTAAATATTGTTCATTAGTTGTACCAACTATATTTGTTTTATACCAATCATCTATATAAGTTTTAATATCAGAATTATTAGTATTAGCATGAGCATCAGCATAAGTCGAGGCACCCGTTTGACCATACATATAACCGACATAAGCATTATCATCCCAACTACTATTAAAAGCACTAGTTCCTATCTGTCTATCTGCACTTGCCTCACCATTAGCGTGAGCACTTGTGCCATCATAAATAATACGAACAGTACCATCACCATTAATACGAACAATTCGCCAATACATATCATTACCCGCACTATTAATTATTGTACAATTTTTATTATAGAATGAAGCATTTTGACAAGCCTCCATAGAATCATATACCCTAAAAATATTTGTTTCACCAAAATAACCATATACTACATCATGAGCCCATTTTCCAAATTTAACATAATTATTAGTTACATTACCACGATAATAATATGAATCACCATAAGCATCTTTAGCCTTACATAAATAACCATTAGTAGCCTCTTTTCCAGTAACATTTACTGAACCATCAGCATTCATAAGTGGGCACTTACCAGAAGTGTCTAGCTGAGCAATTATCTTATCAATGATTGGCACTCCACCTAAATCCAAATTAATTGTATACTCTTGACCTTGTTGATTACTTTGGTCACCTTGGTTAGCATATTCTACTACTAAATAATATTTAGTTTCTGTCTTCGGATAAACAATTATATTTTTATGATCTTCATCTGCTCCTCCAGATAACTCTAAAGTTGCACTACTAGGAATATTACATGATGAATCTTCATAATACTGACCATTTACATGTTGTTGTGTAGATGTACAAGTAACTTCTTCAGTTGATTTATATAACTTCCAGGTTACATCATTACTAAATACTCCTAAATTAGGCATTACTTTAATTGAGGCTTCTGTTGGTTGAGCGTTTGTATCGCCTTCACCTCTTATGGTAAATGCTTTTACTTCTTTATGGCCAGGCAATACGCCATCAAAAGCTACAGTTTTACTCTTAATATCCATTACAACATTAGTAGTGCTTGCTGATATTACATTATTATTCCCATTTTCGGGATTTTTTACCTGAAAATTTGCCACATAATAAGCATAAGAGATACTTACCCCAATTAACCCCACTAAACATACTGCTGTTAATGCCAATAGCAGTTGTTTCTTATTAATCTTTTCTTTCATTTTAAACCTCTACTACTTTTATTATTTCCCATTAAAAATAATTAATACCTAATAACTAACAGGTCTTTAGAATACCTATTTACATACTTTACACTTTTCATAGAGTTAAATATTCTATGAAACCGTATTTTCGTATCTTATTTTTAATTTATATATTAACTATAACACATAATTGCCCATATTGCTATAGGTAAAAATTTTAAATTTTTGTTAATTATGGTCAAATTTATAGTCAAAAAATCATGTAAAATTGCTAGATAATTCCTGGGTTTAAGAGCGTAAAGTTCTTTTTGTTTTTAAAATCGTTTCTAGTCAAATTCATGGTCAAATAAGCTTTGAGCCCAGTATTTACCTAGGCTTTTCATAGAGTATTTAACTCTATGAAATTTTCAAGTTAAAATATATTTTACCCAAAGGCCAATATTTTATACTGAAAAAAGCAGGTTTCCCTACTTTTCCTCTTTACAAACTTCATCTAAGTCTTTTATTAAATTATCAATATCTTCTTCATTAGGTGTTCTAACACCACTAGCAAAGGCATGACCACCACCATTATACTTAGCAGCAATCTCATTAATAACTGGACCTCTACTACGAATATTTACTTTAAATATTTTATTTTTAGTATCATAAGATATAAAAGCCCAAACTTTAATTTCTTTAATAAAGTTAAAATTATTAACCATATTACTAGCCGTGCCACTATCAACGCCAAATTTTTCTATTAATTCATTATCTATTTTAATATAAGCAAAACCATTTTCGGTAAGAATTAGATTCTCAGCTAAATAACCTTGGAATCTAATTTCATTAATTGGTCTTTCATATAACTTAACATATAACTTGGAAAAATCTAAATTAGTTTCTTCTATTAAACGACTTACTAACTTAAAGGTTTTAGCAGTAGTATAGGGAAGTAAGAATCTATCACTATCGGATACAATGCCACAAAATAAGTTTTCGGCTACATGTAAAGGCATTTTTAACTTTGTATTAAATATTAATTCCGTAACTAATTGAGCCGCGGAACAACTAGTAGTATCCACTAGTTCAACATCCCCCATTTTATCTTCAAAAGGATGGTGATCGATTTTTATAACCTCACTATACTTACTAAAAGTTATTCCATCAATCCGATAGATATTAGGAACATCAACCACAATTAACAAGGGATTAACTAATTCATCTTCATTTATTTTATCTAAAGTCCCATAAGTCTTAAAACGAGCCACACTACTACCAACAGCATAAACTTTCTTATTAGGAAAAGTTTCTCTAATACTATCTCTTAAAGCAATCTCGGTAGTTACCGCATCAGGATCCGGTCCAATATGTCTAGCAACTACAATTGTGTCATATTTTTTTATCTTTTGATATATCTTTTTATATATTGGATTTACCACAAAAATACTCCTGACTAATTATTAAGAAAACTATATGTATCTCTAGCAATCATAACTTCTTCATCAGTTGGTATGACATAAATAGGTACCGATGAGTTAACAGAAGAAATAATGCCTTCTTTGCCAAATCTAGTGGCTTCATTTTTTTCACGGTCAATCTTAATACCTAAAGCCCCTAATCTATCAACAATCATACGACGAACATGAGCAGAATTTTCTCCAACTCCAGCGGTAAATACTAACATATCACAACCACCTAGTTCTACATAGTATTGGGCTATATATTTAACAATAGAATTTACTAATAAATGATGTGCTAAAATAGCCTTATGATTACCATTACTAATTTGCGCTTCAATATCTCTAAAATCACTAGAAATACCACTGATACCTAACATACCACTCTTCTTATTTAAAATCTTATCAACTTCCTCTAAAGACATACCAGTCTCTTTCATAATATAAGGAATAATAGAATAATCTATATCCCCACAACGAGACCCCATTACAATACCCGCATTAGGAGTAAAGCCCATAGTTGTATCAATACATTTACCATCTCTTACTGCCGAAATAGAACCACCTGAACCAATATGGCAAACAATAACATTGCAATACTTACGGTCAAGTATCTCAGAAGCCCTCTCTGATATATACTTATGGCTTAACCCATGAAAACCATATTTTCTAATGCCATACTTTTCATACCATTCATAAGGAACAGGATAAATATATTGATCTTCATCCATAGTTTGATGAAAGGCTGTATCAAAGCATCCTACTTGCAAAGCATTAGGAATAGCTTTTTGGAAAGCCTCTACCCCCATAATATTAGCAGGATTATGTAAAGGTGCAAGAGGAATAAGTTTTCTTAATTGTTCCATAACATCTTCATCAATAATTACAGACTTATTATACTTATCTCCCCCATGTACTAGGCGATGTCCTACTCCTTTAATCTCATCTAAATCTTTAATAACTCCCTTTTCTAAAAGAGTTTTAAGTAAAATATCTACAGCAACACTATGATCTTTTAATTCTGCTTGATATTCTTCTTTTTTACCATTTTGTTTAATTGTATAAATACCATCATTAATTCCAATTCTTTCAATTAGTCCTGAAATTAATACTTTAGCCTCTGGCATTTCATATAATTGAAATTTTAAAGAACTACTACCGGCATTTACTGATAATATTTTCATTTTTTCCACCTCTAGTCCATTATACTAAAGTTTAGAAATAATATCTATCTTTTAATAGTAAAAAAATCTTTATTTACAATATTTTTCGGCCTATAACCCTGCATTTCTAGTGCTTCTTCATCTATATGAGCATTATCAAAATTATATCCATACTCATTTATAGTATCACCATATCTTTTTTCTAAATCATCTAAATAAATAAACTCTCTTGTTTTATTTTTACTATATTTTATTTGCATATTATCACCACTATTAGTATGTTAATAATTTCTATTTTCATACAAAAAAAGCAGGAATTTATCCCACTTAAATTAATTATTTTGTTAAATTATATCATTATTTATTTCTATATGCAACTAAAAGGAACTAGATCTATATATCC
>CAKOSD010000024.1 GCA_934101745.1 uncultured Bacilli bacterium
CTAGACTTGGTAAGTGAATTAGAAAAAGAAATTGCAATCTTAGAAATATATCTTCCTAAACAATTATCACATGAAGAATTAGAAACTAAAGTTCAAGAAATCTTGAAAAATTATCCAAACGCAACAATTAAAGATATGGGTAAAATTATGAAAGAGGCAAGTAGTACTTTGGGTTCGGTTGCTGATATGAGTGAAGTTAGTAAACTAATCAAAGCAAGTTTAAACTGAGAAGTCTTATTAGACTTCTTTTTTCATAGGATTATTTAGGTGATACTATGCATATCTGGACTAATCTCCAAAAGTTTTTATATGATAAAGATTATTTTTTAGCCTATTTTAACAGTACTTTGTATGTTTATAATTTTACTAAAATCTATTATATAAGTAGTAAAAAAATAATTTTAGATATAAATAATCGCAAAATAACGATATCCGGTAATGATCTTATTTTAAAAAAGTCATGTGGTAATGAATTAATTATTTTTGGTACCATTAAGGAAGTATCCTATGAATAACTTACTTATCGTAAATATTCGGGTATTTAATCTTAATAGTTTTCTTCTAAACTCAGTAAAAAATGATATTTATATTGAAAGAATAAGTTACAAGCAAAATGTTTTAAAATGTAAAATAAAAAAAGAGGATTTGAAAAAGATAAACAAGTATTATAAAGTAACTATTTTAAGAGCAATTAATTTAGAAAGTATTTTCTTCTCGATAAAGCAAAACTACCTATTAGTATTAAGTATAATTTTTAGTATAATTCTCTTCTTCGCATTTAAAAATGTTATTATTAAAGTTGAGATAGTAAGCCCTAATGATACTCTAGTTAAAAGCCTAAATAAATCTTTAGAAAACTATGGTCTTAAAAGATTAAGTTTAAAAAAAGATACAAATAGCATTTTAAAAATTAAAAATCAATTAGAAAAAGATTATAAAGATACCATTGAATGGCTAGAAATCAAAAACGTTGGTATGACTTATTTGGTAACCATCGAAGAGCGTAAAATAAAGACAGAAAATCCGACCGCAGAATATTGTAATGTTTATGCCCAAAAAGATGGCATAGTAAAAAAGATAATTGCTACAAATGGCCATGTTTTAACCTCTGAAAACCAATACGTAAGAAAAGGGGATTTACTTATTAGTGGAGATATTACGTTAAATACCGAGACTAGGGGTAAGACTTGTGCTAAAGGAACGGTGTATGGTGAGGTCTGGTATAAGGCTAGTATAAACGTTCCTCGAAAGTATCAAATAAAACAATATACCGGCCGAAGTCAAACTAATTTTAAACTTGACTTGGGACGTAACGACTATAAAATTCTTCGCAGTAAATATGCTAAATATGATGAAGAATCTAAAGAAATAATTAGTATTTTAGGAAAAAAACTTTTAAAAAGCAAAGAAAAAGAATATGTTTATAAAGATGCTTATTATACTCAAGAAGAATTAAATAGTAAAATTGAGGAAATAATCAGTACCAAAATTAATTTAAAAAAAGAGATGGGCGAAGCAATTTTATATAAAAATGTTTTGAAAAAGACGGAGTTTGATAGTACAATAGATATAGAAGTATTTGTAACCGCGTTAGTAATACTTTCAGAATAGATAGTGAGGATTTATGTTTAATGAAGCATTCCATAACATTGTAAATAGTGCTTTACCAATGTTAATTATATTTATAGTTGTAATTTGTACAGTAAGGATTAGTTATATAAAAAATACTAATCAAAAAATTGTTTTGCATGATGAAATATTTAATTTGCTTTTTATAATATATGTATTACTTTTATTTGAACTTTTAACAGGAACCGAAAATTCTTATGGTAGTGGTATGAATATTATTCCTTTTAAAGAAATAATGCGCTATAAATTTGGCAGTAAAATGTTTATTTATAATGTTTTAGGTAATATTTTAATATTTGTTCCTTTTGGGTATTTTATTTCTCGTTACGTTAAACCAAAGAAAGTTTTTCCTATAATTGTTGATGCGATAATTACCAGTATTACGGTGGAGACTGTTCAGTTAAAAATAGGTCGCTCTTTTGATATCGATGATGTAATGTTAAATATGGTTGGAGCCGTTTTGGGTTATTTTGTTTATATTGCTTTAGATGCTATTTATAAACATTTACCTAAAATTTTACAGAAAGACTTTATTTATGATGTTATTTCTCTTATAATACTAGTTATGTTTATTTTATATGCAACAAATATTTTAGATTTAAGGTGGTTTTAATGGAAAATAATTATACGATTGTTGACAATGATTTATACAAAGATTATGCTTATTTAGACAAGGTAATTAATAAAACTTTAGAAGAAGAACAAGTTACGGGGGCTGTTTTTTCCATAATCTTTGTTACTTTAGATGAAATACATAGATTAAATAAAGAATATCGGGGTATTGATAGACCAACCGACGTTATTTCGTTTGCCTTAGAAGATAGTGCTGATTTTGAAGTCAGTGGTTTGCGAGTTTTAGGCGATATCTATATTTGCATTGAAAAAATGGAAGAACAAGCCCAGGAATATGGTCATAGTAAAATGCGCGAGTTATCATTTTTAACCTGTCATGGTCTTTTGCACCTTTTAGGCTATGATCATATGGAACCGGTTGCCGAGAAAATTATGTTCGGCAAACAAGATAAAATTTTAGAAGAATTGGAGATAACTAGATGAAGAGTGGATTTGTAAGTATAATCGGGCGTCCTAACGTAGGAAAGTCAACCCTTTTAAATAATATTGTTAATTATCATGTGGCCATAACTTCGGATAAAGCCGGCACGACTCGAAATATTATTGAAGGAATTTATAATGATAGCGAAAGCCAAATAGTGTTTGTTGATACTCCTGGTATTAATAAACCGATTGATAAGTTAGGTAAAGTTTTAAATAAGCAATCTCAAAGTCAGCAAAAAGAAGTTGATTGTATCTTATTAGTTGTTGATGCTAAAAGTGGTCTTGGTCGGGGAGATCGAGAAATTATTAAAAATTTAAATGAAGATATTCCTACTATTTTAGTTTTAAATAAAATTGATGCTATGAAAAAAGAAGAAATAATAACTAGAATAGTAGAGTATAATGATTTATTTGCCTTTAGTGATATTGTTCCTGTAAGTGCTAGAAGTGGTGAAAATGTTAAAACTTTGATTAACGTTGTAAGAAAATATTTAACTGATGATATTAAGTACTTTAAAGATGATGCTATAACTAGTAGTTCTATTCGTTTTATGATTAGTGAATACGTTAGAGAAAAACTATTTAACCATTTAGAACAAGAAATTCCTCATGCTATAACTTGCTTTACAACTGGTTATGAAGAAAAAGAAAAAATAGTTAATGTTAATGTGGATATTATTGTCGATAGAGAATCTTTAAAAAAGATAATTATTGGGCATAATGGCGAAATGTTAAAAAATATTGGCATGGAATCGCGTAAAGATATTGAAACCTTGGTAGGCAAAAAGGTTTATCTAGAATTATACGTTAAATGTATTCCTAACTGGCGTGATAAAGAATTTATCCTAAAAGATTTAGGATTCTATGAATTTTAAAGTCTAATTAGTTAAAAATAATAAAAGAGAGAAAAAAACTAATTCTTTCTTTTTTTCTAAAAATAGTGAATAAAAAAATAATTCTTGCATCATTATAATAATAGGTGATGAAAAATGAGTAAAGAAGAATTATGGCAATTATTTAAAGAAACAGGAAAGATTGAATATTATTTACAATACAAAAAGCAAAAATAAATTTTAAAAAGAAGTGAAAAAATGACTGAAAGTGTAGAAGGGATTATTTTGTATGTAACTCCTTTTAAAGAAAGCAGTGAAATATTACAAGTTTTGACTAAAGAATATGGCCTTATTGGCCTTCTTTGTCGTGGTTCTAAGAAGGTTAAAAGTAAGTTTTTAAATAAAACAAGAATTTATAACTATGCCAATTTCTTTATTAATTATAAAAAAGAAGGACTATCAATAGTAAAAGAAATAGATGTTATTGATTATTTTAATTATTTTCATCAAGATATCAATTTAATAACTTATCTTAGTTATTTAGGATCTCTTACTTATCAAGTTGTAAAACAAGATAATAATAAAGATATATTAAATATTTTACTCATTACTTTAGAAAAAATAAAAAATGGTTTAGATCCTTTAGTACTTACTAATATTTTAGAAATTAAATATTTAAAGTATTTAGGAATAAATCTTAATTTAAGATGTTGTATTAAATGTGGTGGTAGTGCTGATATTGTAACTTTAAATGGCTCTTTAGGAGGCTTGCTTTGTCGACATTGTTATCAAAAAGAGTACCTTGTTAGTAAAAAAACTATTATTATGATAAGAAATTATGCCACTATTGATATAAATAAAATAAAAGAAATTAAAATTAGCCCGCTAGTTAAGACTGAAATTAATTTATTTTTAAGTAATTATTATGAAACTTTTACCGGATTATATGTTAAAAATAAAGAATTATTAAACAAACTAGCAATGTAATCTTGCAAAAAAGGCTAAGTTTTATTATACTAAATGGTGTTAAAGGTTGATGGTGGTTGTTTTGGATATAGAAGTAATAAGAGCATTAACGGGTAATTACAAAGCCGTAATTATAAAAAAAGATAATATTAAATGTTATGGTTTTTATAATTATGGAACTTGTGAAATATTAGATGTTAATGTACCTCTTAAGGAAGAAATTAATAGTGATATTGTCTTAGATTTTTTAAGAAAGGATATTATAGCCTGGAAAAGTCATCCTAATAATGTTGATTTTGATATTGTGGTTAGAAATGACGATAAGGTTTTACAAATTGAAAGAACTTTATTAAGTAGTGTAAATAATGAGATTAAGAAAAATTTAATAACTACTGTAAAAAGAAGTCTTATAAACATAATAAAAAAAGGTAATGGTTTTTTAGAAATTAATTTGGTTAAAGATAAAATAACAGTGCTTGATAAGTATTGTAATAATGTTGTTTTTATGGCGGGGCATTTATCCGACTTGGAAATACTAGATATAGTTAATTTTTTACTTAGTAATGTTTCCAAACCTGATAATATTAAGATAAATTATCAATTTAATAAACCAATTGGGGTTTCTATTACTGCGTTTAATAGTCATGTTGATTTTAGCGGTGATGAAAAAAATATACAGCCTATAATTGAAAATTGTACTTTTTATAAAGAAAATTTAAAAAATATTAATTGTCATCAATTAAAAATGGAAGGATTTTAAATATGAAAAATAATATGGAAGATATAGTTAATTTTTGTAAACAATATGGATATATATTTCCCGGAAGTGAGATTTATGGGGGACTCGCTAATACTTGGGATTTTGGACCTTTAGGAAGAGAATTAAAAGAAAATATAAAAAAATGTTGGTGGAAAAAGTTTATTGTTGAAAATAAATACAATTACGGTCTTGATGCGGCTATCTTAATGAATCCTAATGTGTGGGTTGCCTCTGGTCATGTTGCCTCATTTGCTGATCCCTTAATTGACTGTCGTAAATGTAAGGCTAGAAGTCGCGCCGATAAATTAATTGAAGAATATTTTGCTAAAAATGATATTAGTGGCAGTGCTGATGGTTGGAGTAATGAAGAACTTACCAATTATATAAAAGAACATAACATTTGCTGCCCAAAATGCGGAACTTGTGATTTTACCGATATTCGTCAATTTAATTTATTATTTGAAACAAGTCAAGGTGTAACCGAAGATACTAAAAATAAAATTTATTTGCGTGGAGAAACCGCCCAAGGCATATTCGTTAACTTCTTAAACGTTCAAAGAACAATGCGAGCAAAAGTGCCATTTGGTATTGGTCAAATTGGTAAAAGTTTTAGAAATGAAATAACTCCAGGTAATTTTATTTTCCGAGTTCGTGAATTTGAACAAATGGAATTAGAATTTTTCTGTAAACCCGATAGTGATTTAGAATGGTTTGGCTTTTATAAATCATATTGTAATAGTTTCTTAAAAGATTTAGGAATTAAGCCGGAAAATTTACGAAATCGTGATCATGAAAAGCAAGAATTATCATTTTATTCTAAAGCCACAACTGATATTGAATATCATTATCCATTCGGTTGGGGAGAATTATGGGGAATTGCTGATCGCACTGATTATGATCTTTCCACGCATATGGAACATTCTAAGAAAGATTTAAGATATATAGATCCAGAAACTAATGAAAGATACTTACCTTATGTTATTGAACCAAGTGTTGGCGTTGAAAGATTGTTCCTAGCCGTTTTGTGTGATGCTTATGAACGTCAAGTCTTAGAAAATGGAACCGAAAGAGAGGTATTACACTTATTACCAGCCTTAGCGCCATTTAAGGCCACTATTTTACCTCTAGTTAAAAAAGTCCACGGTGATAAAGCAAATGAGATTTATTCTGAATTATTAAAAGACTTTTATGTTTCTTATGATGATGCTGGAAGCATTGGTAAACGTTATAGAAGATGTGATGCTATTGGGGTTCCTTTCTGTATTACGGTTGATGATGAGACTATAAATGATGGTGTTGTTACTATTCGTAATCGTGATACCATGGAGCAAGAAAAAGTTAAAGTTAGCGACTTAAAAGAATATATCCAAAGAGCAATTAAATTTTAAAAAACCTAATTAATAGTTGCTAAATTAAAAACAATTTGATATTATAAATGAGCACGAAAGTCATAAAAGAATTGCAAAAAGTGCTTATTTTATGTATAATTGTTGTTAGATAAAGTAAGGAGATTTAGTTATGGCTTTGAATTTAAAGAAAATGATGGGGTTAGATGGTGATGATAGTTCACTTCAAACTGAAGATGAATTCTATACAGAAACAGAAGAAGAGAAAACAGGTAGTAAAAATGGTGGTTCAAAAATGATTTTACTTGAACCACGCGCTTACTCCGAATCTCAACAGATTGCTGATCACTTAAAGAAAAGAAACAGTGTCGTTGTTAACTTGAAAAGAGTAACTTCTGACCAAGCAAAAAGAATTATAGATTTTTTAAGTGGCTGTATCTATGCTATAGGTGGTACTATGCAAAAAGTTGGTGTTGGTATTTATTTATGTGCACCTAAAAATGTAAATGTACAAGGAAAAATCACGGAAGATTCATCAGTTGCCGATGAAGAAGCAAATGAGGAAGTGAAGTGGTAATTTAATAAAAATTGAGGTGGGGGATTATGCCTAAAACATTTGGGATGTCTTTTTATGGCTATAATAAAAATGAAGTTAATGAGTTTATTAACAATGTTACTAATGAATATGAAAGTATGTTAGAAAAATTAAAGAAAACTAATGAAGAAATGAATAAACTTAGAGATGACAATATTAAATTGCAAAGTGAAATAGAGCAATATAAAAATATTGAAGGAACTCTAAGAAGAACATTAGTGCTTGCTGAAGAATCTAATCAAACCATAAGAAAATCCGCAAGTGATGAATCTCAAGCAATATTAGAAGATGCTAAGAAAAACGCCTCAAGGATTATTAATGATGCTTTACTTAAAGCCCAAAAAATACAAGATGATGCTGATGCGATAAAAAGAAATACTGCAGTGTATCGTAATCGAATAATGAATGTTATAAAAGAACAAAAAGAACTATTAGATAAGTATGAAGATATCGAATATTAAGTCTTCCTTCTTATAGTTCTTTTTTTAAATACTAGAAAATATAATGTAATAGGTGATAAAAATGCTAAATCTACTTATTAATTTTATTAAGAGTATTTTTTTATTTACTGGTAGTTACTCCAATACCGTTTTTAAAGATCCTTTGTCTAGTGAGGAAGAAGAAAAGTATATAAAATTAATGCAAAATGGCGATAAAGAGGCTAGAAATATCTTGATTGAGCATAATCTTCGTTTAGTTGCTCACATTGTAAAAAAATTTAATCCTCCGCTTGGTCTTACTGATGACTTAATAAGCATTGGCACTATTGGGTTAATTAAAGGTATTGATTCTTACCAAAGTAGCAAAAACATTAAAATAACAACTTATGCAGCTAGGTGTATTGAAAATGAAATATTAATGTATTACCGTTCCTCAAGAAAATTTCAAAATACAGTTTCCTTAGATGATTATATTGGTACTGATAAAGAGGGTAATAAAATTAACTTGAAAGATGTCATTAAAGATAAAAGTAAGCCTATTGAAGATGAACTATATTTAAAAGATAATATTAGTCTCTTAAAGCAATTTATTACTAAATTAAATAAAAGAGAACA
The DNA here is from genome assembly GCA_934101745.1 of uncultured Bacilli bacterium. Classification (GTDB taxonomy): domain Bacteria; phylum Bacillota_I; class Bacilli_A; order RF39; family UBA660; genus CAG-605. The sequence continues at coordinate 8,241 of CAKOSD010000024.1, forward strand.
GGATATCCTTATTAAGAGATATGGTCTTAATAATAAAAAAGCTATGACTCAAAAAGAAATAGCCCAAGAAATGCGTATTTCTAGAAGTTATGTTTCTAGAATTGAAAAACGGGCAATTAGCAAAATTTTAAGAGAATTTATTAAAAGAAATAAAGACTAACCTAGTATTATTTAAGATAGTTATTTCTTTTTTTTAATTAAATTTAGAATATAATCATTTTTAAAAGAGGCTAAATAATTATAAAGAGTACCGTCATTACCAGATTTGTTTATATTTCTAATACTTTTAATAACAATACTTATTTTAGAAAAATTTAAAATTAAATCATTACCACTTTTAGTATAACTAACTAAATTGCCATAATCTTTAAATAATATTTTATAAATAGTTTGATTGTCAGTTGTTCTTTTTATAAACCCTTGGTACTTAATAGTATAATAATTTTTGTTAATACTAATTTCTATTTTATCTAACATAAGTTAAGCAACTAATTCCTTTCTTTAAAATTTTGATTGATTATAAACTTTTAGTTATTCGCAGTAATTTTTCAGTCAAAATAACAATTTATTGATATAGATTACAAGAAACTAGATGATTTGTAAAGGTAATTTTAAAAAAAATAATCTGATTTTGCAAATTTTAGTTTTATTATTAGTAAATTTAGGCTATAATGTAATCATAGGAGGATAGAAAAAATGAAACCACAAGAAGAACCTATTCATATTAAAGTAGAAAATAAAAAAGATATCGCCCCATTAGTATTAATGCCTGGAGATCCCCTAAGAGCCAAATATATTGCTGAAAAATTTTTAAAAAATGCTAGATTAGTTACCAGTGTTCGTAATATGTTTGGTTTTACCGGAACTTATAAGGGCCATGAAATTACCATAATGGGAAGTGGTATGGGTATGCCAAGTATGAGTATTTATGCCTTTGAATTATTCTATTACTTTAATGTAGAAAAAATAATTCGGATTGGTACTTGCGGAGTTGTAACCAAAGATATTAACGTTCCAGAATTAATACTAGCGGATAATGTCTTTAGTTTATCTAACTTTGCATATAATTATGATGGCTATGATAAAAATATGGTTTATCCTAGTAAAAAATTAAACGAAAATATTATTGCTACAGCCAAGGAACAGGATAAAAAATTACACGTAGGGACAATGCTTACTTGCGATGCTTTTGGTCCTTATATCAATATGGATAATGTTTTGAAAAGAATTCCTGATGAGGTAAAACCAATTGCTGAGGAAATGGAGGCTTATGCCCTTGTCCATGTTGCTAACTCATTTAAAAAAGAGGCTACCGCCATTGTTACAGCCGTTGATTCGAAATTTAGTGATGTAGTTTTACCAATTGAAGACCGTGAAAAATCACTTGATGATATGATTACATTAGCGCTTGATGCAATAATAAAATAAAAAGGGTAGTTGGCAAGCACCAACTTGAATTATAGGTCTTAAGACCTATTTTTTTAGGATAGATATGTTAAAAGAATTTGAAAAATATTTAAAAAATGTAAAAAAATATAGTATAAATACGATAAATAGTTATCTGAGTGATATTAATATCTTTATTTCTTATTTAAATCAAGAAAAGATAAATTATAAAAATATAAATTGTGATATTATTCGCAGTTATTTAAAATACTTAGATGTTAATAAATATAAAAGCAGTAGTATTAATCGAATTTTAAGTAGCCTTAATGATTATTATAGTTACTTAGAAAAAAATAAAATAATTAAGTATAATTATTTTAAGGATATAAATAGACCAAGAAAAGAAAAAAGATTACCTAATTTTATTAATTATACCGAATATATGAATTTGATTAATACTGTTCAAAAAGAAAATAATGAGTACTTAAAAATAAGAAATTTACTTTTATTAGAAATACTATTTGATACGGGGTTACGCGTAAGTGAGGCTGTTAATATCAAGATAAGTGATATTGACTTAAAAAACCATAGTCTTAAAGTTTTAGGAAAAGGCAATAAAGAAAGAATAGTTTATTTTGGCGATTATGCTGTTACTTATTTAGAAGAGTATCTTGCCTTAAGAAAAAATATAAAATCTAAAGATAATGAATATTTATTTTGGAATAAAGATTATCAAAAATTAACCCGCAGGGGAGCCGAGTATTTAATAAATAACATTGCTAAGAAAGCCTTATTAAAGCAAAGAATAACTCCCCATACTTTGCGTCATTCTTTTGCCACCGAGATGCTAAATAATGGCTGCGATATAAGAAGTGTTCAAGAACTTCTTGGACAT
>CAKOSD010000025.1 GCA_934101745.1 uncultured Bacilli bacterium
GGATTATCTTCCCAATTTCTAATAGTATCAATTACGGCTTTTCTTAAAACCAGCGCAATTAGTTTCCACTGCATACTATAAGGAAAATCATCTAAGGAACCACTTACTTTAGTAAAAGAAATATTCCAAACGATATTATTAATTGGATAAGTTATTACTTTCTTTTCAGAGTTTGAATCTAATTCATTTAATATTTCAAAAAGAGTAGCATCCATTTCTTGGTTTAGATTAATTATTTCTTTAGAAACACCTAGTTTTTCCTCTCTTAACTTTTCTTTATTTTGAAAATATGTAAAAGTATCAGTAACACTGGCTGTTAACTTAGGATCATATTTAAATTTTATATCTTCCTTACCACTATTAATAGCAGCAACAAATTCTTCTAATCCCTCATATTTATTTATGCCCTCTAAAAGAATACTTTTAAATTTATTTTCTTCGTCTTTAGCATCAGAGGCGGCTTTATATGCATCTTTGATAATACCAGTTACTTCTAAAATATGAATATCTTCTAAATTATTTCTAATTTCATAAATAACTTCACCAGTACAATTACTATCTTTATATGTTAAAACAACGATTTTATTTTCTATTTTTTTAGGTGTTGGAAAACGTTGGATTTGATAAGCAACATAACCATTAGGATGTTTAGCATACCTTTTCTTTTCTTCTAAAGTCATTTCTTCTAAAACTCCAAAAACCCGCAAACACTCAAATATTTTATCTCTGTTTTCATTATATTTCTTAATATTTTGAGAAACTATATAAATATTAAGCCAGGGTATAAACATGGCTACTATTTTAGCCCCTTTAGAATAGTTTCTATTAAAATTAAATCTTTTCTTAATTCCTACTCCCTGATTATTATAAGTATCATCATCAGTCTTAATATCTTTAGCAATCTTCATTAACTTATTTAAATTTAATTTATATCCCTCATCTGCCAAATCTTTATAAAGTCTATAATTATTTACTCTCTTGGCCACCGCACTTAAAATTATAGTACCCCCAACAAAAATTATAAAAGTATTCATAAAATCACGTCTTTCTGATACTTTATCATAGCATATTCCCATAATTACTGACAAGATAATTTTTACTCTTTATAATTATTTATTTTTCCTACTTTTAAACCAGCAAAAAAGACTTAGAATCATTCTAAGTCAAACGTTATTTTATCCGTAGTTATGGGACTTCCTACCGGTATACTAGTATTTTTAACCTTACCATTGCCCTTTAATTCATAATTAATATTTAAAAGCCTACATAAAGCAATTATTTCATTTTTCGTATAACCTATTACATTAGGTAAAGTATAAGTACTATTAGTTTTAATAAATACTTTAGAACCAATTATTACCTCATTATCTTTATTAGGATATTGTTTAGTAACCACCGAACCGGTTCCTAAAATAACCGGATTAAGTCCCAAAGATTTTAATTTTTCTTCTGTACTTAAAACATCAGTATTAACAAAATTATCTAAAATAATTATATTATTAGAAACCGTATTTTCTAATTTTTGCTCTAAATTTTTATACTTAGCAATTTCATTAACAACATTTACTACTGCATTGGCAGCCTCTTTATAAGGTCCTTCAAATTGTTTAACAGAAAAATAAATAATATACTTAGGATCATCATAAGGAAATAACATGGCAAAAGATCTAATATAATCATAAGTCCCAGTTAAATACCCGCGACCATTTGGATTAGGGATTTGAGCCGTTCCTGACTTTCCCATAATATCTACTAAACCAGAGCGGAAAAGACGGGCATCTGTTTTTCCTGAAATGACAACATTATGTAACATTTCCTTCATTTTATCAGTGGTGGTTTTTTTTACAACTTGACTTACTTCTTCTCTTTTACCTTCATATTTTACTTCTTTGGTATTACTATCGACTATTTTAGAAATAATATAAGGTTTTAACATTACCCCCTCATTAGCAATCGTTGTTAAGGCTTGAATATTTTGAATAGGGGTAGTTGTAATTCCTTGGCCAAAAGCCGCCGTGGCAATTTCGGTTGCATAATTAAAGTTAATTGAACCATTTACCTCATCCGGCAGGGTTATCCCGGTTTTAGTACCAAAGCCAAACTTAGTATAGGCACTTTCTAATTTTTCTTTTCCTAATCTCTGACTTAAAATAGTCGCCGCTACATTAGAAGAATAATTAAATCCTTCATCAAAAGTAATGCGCCCCCATCCAACGTTATTAAAGTCCTTAATAACAGCATCACTTACTGGAATAGTTCCCGACATATAAGTTTCCTCGCCATTATATAAATCATTATCTATTGCCGCCATAAAAGAAAATATTTTCATAGTCGAACCAGGCTCATAAGCATAAGATACTAACGGATTTAAATAACTTTTCATATTTAGTTTATTAGCATCAAAAGAAGGTGAGGCCCCACTGGCTAAAATAGCCCCGGTTTTAGCATCAGCCACGGTTAAAGTAAGCCAATTAAAATTATAATTTTTAGCCAAAGTATTTATTTCTTGTTCTACATATAACTGAATATTATTATCAATAGTTAAATAAATATCATCACCCGATGCCGCTTTTTTCACATTTTCTTCCGCATAAGGTAATTTATAACCATAATTATCGGTTTGATATTCACTAAACCCATTTTCACCCTTTAATTCATCATTATAGTACTTTTCAATGCCCATTTCTCCCGTGATATCACCACTATCGTTTTTCTTTGAATACCCGACTATATAAGAAGCAAAATCCCCCATTTGATAATATCTTTTGGAACTAACAACAAAATCAAGTCCTGGGAGGTCTAATTTTTCAATTTCTAATTTTAAAGTTTCTGTTATATCTTTAGCATAAGCAAATTCTACCTGATATTTATTATTACTATTTAAACGTTCTAATATGTAATCATAAGTCATATCTTTATAACCATTTTTAATAAATATTTCACTTAATTTTTGGGCTGTTGTCTCTTTATCAACTACGTGCTGAGGATTATTAGAATTAGTAGTTCTTGACTCACTAAGATAAGCAATCAAAGTATATGAATTAACTGTTGTGGCTAAATAATTACCACTATTATCATAAATAGTCCCACGATGGGCATACAAAATTTTCTTTGTTGTATTTCTTTTTTCCGCATATTCTTTTAAATCAATGCCATCAATATTTTTAGAAAGAGATATATAAATTAATTTACCTATCACCCCTAAAAAAGCAATTACAATAAAAAGTGTTATTAACTTACTTAAATGAATATTTTTTAATTTCTTTTTTTGCATACTTACCCCTATTTTTTTACTCCATCGATACTAGTAATATTATTATTCTTATAAGATAAGCCATTCTTATCTGCAATTTCTCTAATTTTATCTAAAGAGGCTAATTCATTTATTTGCATATTAATTGATTCATTTAGTTTTTCTTGCTTTTCAATATTATTTTTAATTTTTTCAACCTCGATATTTACCTCACTTAATTTGGCTCTAGTTATAACCTGTAAAAGTGGCGAAAATACCAAAATTAGTACAATCAAAATAAATAAGTGTTTATCCCTTTTAATATTCTTTTTATTATTCATCTTACTCACTTTTCCTTATATTTTTTCGGCTACTCGTAACTTAGCACTTTTACTGCGAGAATTTTCTTCTAATTCCTTTTTACTTGGTAAAATTGGTTTTCTGGTAATAAGTCTTAATTTAGGTTTGTATGCCTCGGGTATTTCCGGTAGGCCTTTAACCAAATCACTTACTTCACTTTCCTCTTTCATATATTTTTTTACAATCCGATCTTCTAGGGAATGAAAAGTAATAACAACCATGCGACCATCTTTATTTAAAAGTTCACCGGCATCTGGTAAAACATCTTTTAAAACTGATAACTCTTTATTAACTTCAATTCTAATTGCTTGAAATATTTTGCGCTCAGGATGATTTTTATAAAAATAATTAGCGCCAACCGCATCTTTAATCACCAAAACCAATTCTAATGTTGTTTTAATCGGTCTTTTGGCTATTATTTTATTGGCTATTAACCTACTTTGCTTTTCTTCCCCATAGTTAAAAAAGATGCTAGTAAGTTCTTCTTTAGAATACTCATTTACTACTTTTTCGGCTGTTAATAAATTATCAGTATCCATTCGCATATCAAGTAAACCCTCTTTACTAAAACTAAACCCGCGACTAGCCGTATCAATTTGAGGCGAAGAAACTCCTAAATCAAAGACAATCCCATCAATTTTGGTAACGCCTAATTTAGCCAGTTCTTTTTTTAAATTTACAAAATTACTTTTTATTAAAGTATAATTACTGCCTATTTTAGAAAGTCTTTCCTCGGCATAAGATATAGCCATTTTATCTTCATCAAAAGCATAAAGATGTCCCGTTGTCAACTTTTCTAAAATTTTACTAGAATGTCCCCCAAGTCCTAGGGTAGCATCAACATATATCCCATCTTCCTTGATATTTAAATTTTCAATAGCCTCGCTTAATAATACACTATAATGTTCCATAAATAACCACCTTACTAAGTAATTTTTCTAACTTAATCTTACTATAATTTACTTTTTTTGTAAATAAAAGAGCCTAAAAATCTAGGCCTAGACGCTCTTTTTACAATAATAAGTTTCCTAATCTTAATAACGATTACTCTTTCTAGCATTTTCTTCTAAATAATTTAGCATAATTTCTAATCTCTCTTTAGAATATTCTAAAGCATTACTAAATTCATTGGCATCTCTAAAAGTATCAGGTCTTTTAGAAATTGTAAAATACTTATCGTTGGCAGTATCTTCCTTTTTTTGAAAAACCCCTTTAATTATATAACTGTTACCTGGTCCTAAGGAAAAGACAATCCTTATTTGATCATTATATTTTATTTCATAAGTATCTGGTACTCCTACTAACTTTTTTACTGTATAACCAACATTATTACCAACTTCAAAATTAGTAAGTAATTCCCTTACCCTACTAAAGCACTCTTCTGGTAAATCATCTAAATCCCGTTCGATATAAGACTTTTTAGTCATTGTGTTATAATCATTAGAACTTAGTATTAAAGTTTTCTGACCATTCATTTGGACTTCATTTTCTAAATCATTAGTCGCTGTTTCTTCAAGAAGTAGGGCTAACTTTTTCGTTAGAAGGTTACTAAGAGTTAAATAACCATTATAACTAACAACAGCCATTTCCAATTCTTCGGAATCTAAAAAGTCAAAATCATTAGCCAAAACCATTTCTTTTAAACTAGCAATATTATCGGCCGTTAAATTTATTAATCGGGAAAATAAATATTTTCTATCTTCAACGCTATAAATATCCATCTTAGCAAAATATTTTTCATACTGTTCTTCATCGGTTTCATTACCAATAACGCCGATTAATCCCAGTAAAAAATTATGCGCAACCTCACTTACCCCATCATTATCTACCGGTATTTGTTGATACTCCGATTTTACTAAACTTAAAGCCAGAAGCGCTGCTTGTTGAAATTCTAAGCCTTTATTCCAAAATAAAGCAAGTTTAGTTAAAAACGTTTCTTCTGCTGTAAAAGAACTACTATTACGCATCAAACTTTCTAAAAAAGCCAATTGTTCTTCCGAAAGTGAGACTGTATCTTTATTATCAATTTTAGCAAGAATACCTTTATAGTTTTCATTTTCCTGTTTAATCTTACTATGCAAAGATTCTAATTCTTCTTTTTTATCTAAAAACATTTTATAATAGTAATTAATTACTTCCATAGCGCGCATATCATTTTTTAAGACGCAATCATTTAAACTTTGTAAAAAACGTTCTTCATCTTCTTTTTTTAGATTCATTTTACTAAAATTAATATTTTTTAATTGATAATAACCAGATTTAAGATTTTTACTAAATAAAGGTAATATTCCCTTTAGATATATCATTGCTCCTTCTATTTCTGGCAGTATTTTTGCATTTTTTCTAATATATTCTCGTTTACTAAATTGCAATAAATTTTTTAATTTAGCAATATAGTATTCATAATCAAATTTTTCTTTATTCATATAACCTCTCTATTCTAATATCTTTATTATATAATTTTTCTTAAATTAGTACAACGAAAAAATCTCTAACCCCTTTAATAATTAACAAATAATAATATTCTAAGACCTTTTGTGAGGTGAAAAAAAGAACCTTAATTAGGCTCTTGATGAATATTTACCGTCTTTAGTAGAGATAATTATATGCTCTCCTTGGCTAATAAACATTGGTACTTTAACAACATAACCAGTTTCAATTGTGGCATCCTTTAAGGCATTATTTGTCGTATTACCTTTAGTAGCCTCCGTAGTTTCTACTACTTCAAATTCAATCTTTTCTGGTAAATCAATACCAATTATTTCACCTTCATAGAAGTTAATAACAATTTCTAAATTTTCTTTTAAATATTTCTTTTCTTCTTCTAATTTAGAAGCAGGTACTTCAATTTGTTCATAACTAGCAGTATCCATAAATACATAATTATCACCAGTACTATATAGGTATTGCATTGGCTTTCTATCAATATGAGCCTTTTCTACTTTAATATTAGTATTATAAGTATCTTCAACGATAGAACCAGTCTTAAGATTTCTTAATTTCATCTTAACGAAAGCAGCACCCTTACCTGGTTTTACATGTTGGAATTCAACTATTTGACATAGTTTACCATCCATAATAATTGTCATACCATTTTTAATATCATTAATGTTGATGTTCATAATACATGCCTTTCTTTATTATTTCTTTTCTTTATGTGTTGTTTTTCTACCGCAATTACTACAAAATTTCTTAGTTTCTAACTTTTCTGGAGTATTTTTCTTATTTTTACTTGTAGTATAATTTTCGTGCTTACATTCTTGGCACGCTAAAGTAACATAATTTCTATTTTCATTTTTAGCCATAAGTATCCCTCCTTTGCTTCACTCCTAAGTATTTTATCATATTTTTAAGTATTTGCAAACAAATAATTCGTTATTTCTTTACTAATTAAGCGGGACAAGGGCGCATTATACTTTACTTTAGCATTTTCTATCGAAATATTGGGATTCATAATAACTAAGGAATACTTAGGATTATCTTTCGGCATAAAGACGGCAAAAGTGGTATTAATCGTTGTTATATCTTTGGCATAATAACTCTGGGCCGTTCCTGTCTTCCCTGCCGCCTGATATTTTTTAGCGACATAATTATTAGCCGTTCCCCCATTTACAACTTGATAAAATCCTTCCTTAATTCTTTTAAAAGAATCACTATCTAAAGGTACTTGATTTAAAATTTCCGGATTTCTTTTTACTAAAGATAACTTATAACGAACCCCATCTCTAGCAATCGTATTAATATAATTTAAAATTTGTAAAGGACTATAAGTATCATACTGACCAATCGCTAAATTAAGATATAAATCACTAGAAATAGTTTTTCCTTTAATTCCAGTATTTTCTTTGGGAAAATCTATTCCAGTTGAACTACCTAAACCAAACATGGCAAAAACATCCCGATATTTATTAAAATCCCTTCTCGATACTGGTAAATCCATATTATATTTATAAGTATTACCCGTAAGTTTAATAGCGTTCATAAATTGATAATAATTACTCGATTGTTTTAAGGCCGTAATATCATCCAAATAACCTAAATCTTTAAAAGAACATTTCTTCGGAACATAATGAATTTTAATACACCCATCTTTTATTTTTTTACCTTTTTCAATAACATTATTTAAATATCCTACCGTATTAGAAGCCCCTTTTATAACGGAACCTACCGTATAACTAGTAAGCATTATCTTACTACTAACATCTCTAAAACTATCATTTTCGATTTTAAGACCACTTATTGCTAAAATCTCACCCGTATTAGGATCACTTATAATACTATAATTGGTATCAAAATAATCAGTATTTCGCAATTTCTTTACTTTTAACATATTACGTTTTTGAATATCAATTAACTTTTCTTCTAAATCCAAATCTAGATTTAAAATTATATCTTGTCCCTTTTTACCACTTTCATAAATTTCTAAGGAGTTATCATCCTTTAAAACATATTTATTTCTTGTCCCATGTAATATATCTTCATAGTAAGATTCTATTCCCGATATCCCCACGATAGTATCATTTAAATAACCCTTTTCTTTATAATAAGCATAATCTTCTTTTCTAATAGTTCCCGTACTGCCAATAATACTAGGAATAATATTATATAAGTTTTTTCTTTCGTATAAATAATCACAAGTCAAACCGGTAATATTATATTCTAAAACTTGCATACATAAATTATCACTAACATCATTTTTAATTATCTTAGTATCATAATAATAACCGCTAGTCATCAAATAATAAGTATGAATAATTATCCTTTCTTTTAAACTATACTTTTTTATTTCTTCATTTAACCTACTAAATTTCAAATTATAAACCGTCTCTAAATCTATGCCTCGATATTTAATTTTTTCTTTATCCTCTTTGGTTAATAAATAATCAGTATTTTCTGTTAATAAATAATATTTCTTTAATTCATCACTACTAGCCTCTGCGGTTAAATCTAAAATATTACTTAATTTATTTGCTAAATTAAGTAAATAAGGCGTATCCGGATTATTAATTAATCTAAAAGTTATAACATTCATCTTTTTATTATCTACTAAAACTCTCCCCTTTCTATCTAAAATTCGCCCTCTTTCTTCCTTAATATCATAAACATACTTAGTACTAGCCCTTTTATATGCTTCTAAATAATAAGCCTTATTTTTAAATCTTAAATCATAAAAACGATAACTATAAAAACTAAAGATAAGTAAGATTAGTAAAAAAAGAATGATTTTTTTTCGCATAGCATCACCATTTTTAGTATAGTTAAGACGCCTAAAATCATACTATTTAGTGGGTGATATTTTGTATAATTTAGTAGAAGGAGTAGTAAATAAACTCTCTTTAAACGATATTTTTAATTTTGCTAGTAAAAATATGATTAATCTTTCTAAAGATGAAGGGGAATTTATCCTTCATTTTCTAAAAAGCAATTGGTATTCTTTATTAAAAAATCAAAACCTCGAGGTTCTAAATAATTACCAAAATAATTTTAGTCCGGAAAACTTTTCTAAAATAAAAGAGTTATTAGAATATTATAAGACGCGTTATGGCAAACTCTTTCATTAAAAATAATCTTAATTAAAAAAGTGCTACTAAATATAATCATAGTAACACTTTTTATTATTTTAAAAATTCGGTTAAAGCCTCTTTAGACATAAAGCCAATATTTTTAGCCACTTCTTTTCCATCTTCAAAAATAATCAAAGTTGGAATAGACATAACGCCAAATTTTCGAGCTATTTCGGGATATTCATCAACATTTACTTTTAAAATATTAGCGTCCATAGTCTCTAAGACGGTTCCCATCATTTTACAGGGTCCACACCAATCGGCGTAAAAATCAACTAAAATTCGTCCTGTTTTAACTTCTTCATCAAAATTATCTTTTTCTAAATATTTTATCATCATTTGCTCCTTCATCATTATATTATCCATTTATTTTCTTTTTATAAGTTTTAACTATTCTTTTTTAAAGAATCTATTATTCCTTGGGCATTTGGAATATCAATTTTTTTCTTACTTATTAGTTTTTCTGCTTGTTCTTTAGAAATAACATTATATTTAATTAAAATTTCTAAAGCCTTAGTATTATAACCGTCTTTATCATTTTTATAAGTAGTACTTAAACTTAATATTTCATCAATAGCGGCCTTTGGTTCCCTAAATTGTTCAGTTAAAATAGGGGTATTATTTAAAATATTAGTAGCCAAACTTGAATCTTTTATTAAAAAAGCGGTATTAGAAAAGCAATTTAACATAAAAAGACCTGCAAATATTATAACATAATATTCAATAAAGCCAAAGAAAAGGCCTAAAATTTTAGAAAACAACCCAAAAACAATAGTTAAACGCAAAATACTTTCTAAAATACCACTGGCAATAATTACTACTTTTAATAAAATTTCCAAAATAGCAAAAACTATTAAGAAAGCAATGCCTTCATAAATTAAAACATTAAAAACCGTAACCCCGGCCAAGGCGCCATTAAAATTAAAGAAAGGCAAATGCATATACAAAAATTCGGAAATAGGATTTTTTAATTGAAAGGCTAAAAAAATTATTAATAACGTTCCTAAAAACGATACTGCACTTTTAATAACGCCGGCTTTAAAACCAAAGACAGCCCCAAATAATAACATTATAATTATAATTGCATCAATGATACTTACCATAAAATCAACTCCTCTACTTTAAGTATATACTAATT
>CAKOSD010000026.1 GCA_934101745.1 uncultured Bacilli bacterium
AGTTAATACTTTAAAAATAAAAGTAGGTAGTTTAAATGTTTTAAAAGATATTAGTTATGTTTATAAGATATCTTTAGATAAAGCCAAAGAGGTATATAAAAAATTAGGACTAGGTAATAGTAAGAATGCTAGTAATTTAGAAAAGATAGAAATTAAAGATAATAATGGGGATAAATTAATAATAAATCAAGTTAATTTAAGTGAAATTATTGAATCAAGGGTACAAGAGATACTTTCTATGGCTAAAAAACAAATTAACACCTTAACAAAAAGACAAATAAGTTATATAATATGTACAGGTGGAATAGCGAATATAGGTGATTTTGACTTAAATGTTTTGGAAGTATTTGGGAAAAATGCCCAAGTTGGCTATATTAATATAATTGGAATTAGAGATACCAGGTATGCAAGTGCCTTGGGATTAATTAAATGGTATGATTATAATGCTAAGTTAAAAAATTACGATTATTCCATATTAAGTTTAAAAGAACAAGAAGAATTTAGTAAAGAAGAAAGTGAAGCAAAAACTAGTAGTAATAGTATTATTGGTAAGGTCTTTGACTATTTCTTTGAATAACTGGAACGGAGAGTGTTTATGTACGAGATGAAAATGGATCAAATTGCAAAGATTAAAGTTATAGGTGTTGGTGGTGGCGGCTGTAATGCCGTAAATAGAATGATTGAATCGGGTGTTCAAGGGGTAGAATTTATCGTTGCTAATACCGATTTACAAGTTTTAAATGTTAGTAAGGCTGAAACTAAGTTACAAATAGGTAAAAGTATTACTAATGGTTTAGGGGCTGGGGCTAATCCTGATGTTGGTAGGGAAGCCGCCTTAGAAAGTAAAAAAGAAATAGAGGAAGCCTTAAGTGGGGCTGATATGGTATTTGTCACCTGTGGTATGGGAGGAGGCACTGGTACGGGAGCCGCTCCAATTGTTGCTGAAATTGCTCAAGATTTAGGAGCCTTAACTGTTGGTATTGTTACTAAGCCTTTCCGTTTTGAAGGTAAGAAAAGAATGGATCATGCGGAAATTGGAATTGAAGAGTTAAGACATCATGTGGATACTATTATTGTTATTCCAAATGATAGATTAAGAGATATAATTGATAGAACTACCCCAATGATGGAAGCCTTTAAAGAAGTTGATAATGTCTTAAGAAGAGGAGTTCAATCTATATCCGATTTAATTGCTGTATCAGGGTTAGTAAACTTAGATTTTGCTGATGTTAAGACTATTATGTCTAAGCGTGGTAATGCTATTATTGGCATTGGTATTGGCGTTGGGGAAAATAGAGCTGTCGAAGCGGCTAAACAAGCCGTATCAAGTCCACTATTAGAAACTACTATTGATGGAGCAACGGATGCGATTATCAATATTACAGGTGGTAATTCGCTAACTTTATTTGAGGCTGAAGATGCTGCGGAAGTAGTTAGAAATGCTGCTAATACGGATATTAATACTATCTTTGGAGCCGTTATTAATGAGAATTTAAATGATGAAGTAATTGTAACGGTTATTGCTACTGGTTTTGATGATAACATGGATAGTGATGCTGATGAGGGTGATACTGACTATACCAGAATGGATTCATATAATAGTAAAGACGAAGATGAAGATGATGGCGATGTTGATATTCCTCCATTCTTAAGAAGTAGAGATAGATACTAAATTAGAAGTATAAAAAAGGTGGGATTGTATGTCGATAATACATGCTTTAATACTTCTTTTTTTATGGGTAATAACTTCGTATTTAGCAATTAAAAATATTGAAGAATATTATCATATGCAAAAGAAGTTAAAAAAGCGAAATGAAAGAATAGGGGTTATTTTTGTTGTTTTAGTTTGTTTATTATTTAGAAGTGTTATATCTACTTATCTTATTTATGTTTTAATGTTAAATGCCTTATATTATATTATTCATAAAGTATTTAAGAATAAATATTTAGATAAAAGTTTTTACTTATGTTTTTTAATACCTATTATTATCGTGATAATAGGCGTTATTAATGTTGAAAATTTACATTTTACGACTTATAATTTAGAAAATAGTGAGATAACTAAAGATATAAGAATGGCTTATATAAGTGATGTCCATTTATCAACCTTATCCCAAAGAAAATTAGATAAGTTAGTAGAAGAAGTAAGTAATAAAGATTATGATATCTTTGTTATTGATGGTGATTTAATAGATGAATTTAGTAAAGATAGTAAAACCCAAGAAGTAATAGCAAAATTAGGGACAATTAAGACGAAATATGGTCTATATTATGTCGAAGGTAATCATGATTTATTAAATAATAAGCGAAGAAGTTATTTAACTAGTAGTGGTTTTCAAATTTTAGAAGATGAAAGTACTTTGATTGATAATAATTTTTATTTATTAGGACGAAGAGATTTAAAAGATAAAAATAGAAGTGAATTAAATAGTTTAACTTATAATTTAGATAAACCTATCATTTTATTAGATCATCAACCTAATGTTATAAAAAATATGGATAAAAGAATAATAGTTCAGTTATCTGGTCATACCCATGCAGGTCAAATTTGGCCTTTAGGTTATTTCTTAAAATATGGTTATTATGCCGATAAAAGATTAATTGTATCATCAGGAGTTGGGGCTTGGCATAATCCCGTTAGAACTAGTAAATATAGTGAAATAGTAGAAATTGATATAAAGAAAAGTTAATATCAAGTTTTATCTTAAAAATACTAGTCAAAAGAAGTAATAACGTTTATACTACTTGTATAAGTAAGTTTATTTAAACTTAGATAAAAATGAGGTAGTTATGAATAAAGAATATTTAAAAGCATTTTCAAAACAAGAAATATTTGAGTTATATGATTCGGTAGTCCAAAATAATAAAAAACATTATCATGATATTACTAAAGATAAAATGATTGGCGCTATTGGGGAAGTTTATCAAGATTACCATAATATTATTAGTGTTTGTACCTTAAAAGAATTAAGATTTTTAAAAACAATGCTTACAGCTAAAAATTTTAAATATGAAGAAACCGAAGAAAATGATTTTATTATTAATAATTTAGAAAAGAAGTTATTAATTAAAGTTTTTAAGAATAATGTTTGGATAATGGATGGCTTAGAAGAGGTAATTAGTCTGGCTGTTACAAAAATGAATGTTAAACAGATAAAGAAATGGGAAGAAATAGTTATTCCTCTTTTAGGACTTATTAAAGTTATGGGAATAGAAAAATTATCTAATATTATTTTCTTAATTAAGAAAGTTTATAATGTCGATAAAGAGTTGGATGATTATTTAAAGAATAGTTTATTATTTAATTATTATGCTTTTCTTACTGATGTTGATGATGATAGGTTTGTAGTTATTTATCGACCTTATCTTTCTTATATAGAAGAATTACGTGATCTTTATAAAAGAAAGGAACCAGGGATAAAAGTATTTAATGAGGCCACTTTAATTAGTATTTTTTATTATGATTATGATAAAAATGATAAAAAAGTTAGTAAGTTAATGCAATGTTTAGGATATTCTTTTATTAAAGAAACTATTAATTTAATAGCGCTTTTTGATAGTAGTCGTACTCAGTTAAAGAATATGGCTGAAGAGTTAGACTTAACGCCGGCTCAGATAGATACTTTAATTAATAAGATACCATCCGGTTGTTATGGGGGTTTAAGTAAGGAAGCGTATGCCAAGGATATATTAGAAAATAAAAAGATTGAAGATGAATTAACTTATAATTATGTTAAACAAGATAGTAGGGCATGTCTTTCTTTAGAAGATGTAGATTTATTTTATAAGACTTATTCGGCTATACTTGAGTATACTAATCAATATTACCATGTTAATAAATTAAAGATATATAAGAAACAGAATATAGATCCTTATAAACTTAGTTTAGTAATAGATAAATTTTATGAAAATAAAGAATTTCTGATAGACAATTTTATTAAAGAAAATCCTTATAAGTTTAATGATGAAGAATTAGAGATAGTTCATTGTTATAAAAGGGCTTATCGTGATATTTTTTTAATCATGAAGTATGATAGTTCATATACTTTATTTACCGTGATGAATAAGGTTTATATGGTTAAAGGACTTAATGCCCCTATCGATGAGATTATTCTTTATTCAAACTTACCGGCTCCGGTAAAGACAACTCTTTTGCCATTTAAAAATAATATAATATATGATGGTATTTTAAATGAATATACTAATCCTATTAAGATGAAGGCTAGTATGAAAAAACATTTATTAAATGAGTTAGAAGCATTACCCAAGACATATCATTTATAAAAAGTAAAAACATAGCGTGGTTGCTATGTTTTTTGCGATGTTTATAATTATATTTAAACTAACTAAGATTTTCTATTTCTTTAATAGATAAGTCAGATGATTTAGCAATAATGTCTATTGCTTTCTTTTCTGATGCTTCTTCACGAGCTTTCGCTAATTCCGTATTACGAACTATTTCTTTATAATTATCTTCTTTACCATAATAGTTATATGACCATGTTTTAAGCTTCTTTTCTTAATTTATTGATTTCTTCAATTGAAATCTTTGTGGCTTCGATGATTTGCTCATTGGTTAATCCTATTTTAATAAGATTTTTAGCAACATCTATTTTTGCTTCTTTAGAAGCCTCTTCCCTTGCTTCTGCTAACTCGGTATTACGAATCAACTCCTTATAGTTTTCTTCTTCATCAAAAAGTCTGATATATTCTCCAGTACTTGATAATTCCTTGGCACGATTAACTAATTTTTCCGTATCTTTTTTACTCATAAGTTCATTTGACTCCTATATTTCTAAAATAGTTATATTGGTTATGGTTTTAAGCCTCTTTTCTTAATTTATCGATTTCTTCAATAGAAATCTTTGTGGCTTCGATGATTTGCTCATTGGTCAATCCTATTTTAATAAGACTTTTAGCAATTTCTAACGCTCTTTCTTTAGAGCCTAATTTCATGCCTTCTAACTTACCGTTTTCATGAGCTTCTGCTAACTCCGTATTACGAATCAACTCCTTATAGTTTTCTTCTTCATCAAAAAGTCTGATATATTCTCCAGTACTTGATAATTCCTTGGCACGATTAACTAATTTTTCCGTATCTTTTTTACTCATAAGTTCATTTGACTCCTTATCTAATTCAAGAGAACTTTCTGTCATAAATATTCTACTAATTATGGCTATTTGTTCTTCTCTTTTATTAGCATAATTATAACTCAAATCACTGGCTTTTTCCATATTTACTTCGTATATTATGGTACTATCATCAAAAATTATACCGTCTTCATCACGCATAGTAATTGTTCTTATAAATTTATGTTTAGAATCATAAAAACCATTGAAATCTATAAGGATAGTGTCGTAAGCATTAACATATTTACCATCTTCCATGGCAATCCCACCACCGGCTACTTTGTAAGTGTAAAAAGCATTACGCCAAGGCATCGTCGGTGATGAATTCATTTCCACAATATACTTATCAATATTTTTTTCATCTTTAAAATAATCCGCAATTATATCGGTTTTACTCCTCGTATCTTTGGCTGATGTTTGTTTTAATTCATTTGGTAATAATCTGACTT
Organism: uncultured Bacilli bacterium; assembly: GCA_934101745.1. Taxonomy (GTDB): domain Bacteria; phylum Bacillota_I; class Bacilli_A; order RF39; family UBA660; genus CAG-605. Next base: position 5,580 of record CAKOSD010000026.1, read on the forward strand.
TGCCCTTAACATCTTTAATATCGACATTGCCAAATATTGAAATAATACACTCAAGTAAGGGCATGGCTTCTTTAGAAATAAACATTTGCTCGAACATTACATCCCAAGTCATAGGTAAAACAAAATCGGAACCTTTATTTTCTTTTAAAGTTCTTTCTATTTCTTTTTTGCTTTTCATTAATCATCACATCCTTTTCTTTCTCGTTATTAGTAAAATAAGTCATAAATTCACCCCCTTTTCTTAAGAAGGATATAATTTATCCTTCTAATTATATATATTGGTAAGTGAAGTCTAATTTCCTTCAAAAATTGACAAATTTTACTAAAAAAAGATGATTTTTTAATAAAGTTGACATAATGTTTACATATTTAGATAGAGAATGACTAAAGATTTTAATTTTAGAAATAGCAATAAAAATTGTTTGCTAAAAATAAATATGGTGTTATAATAAAATACGAGTGTAACTGACAATTAAATTATGGAAATAAAATTTAAATTATTATCACAAACGGAGAAGGCTTTAGCCTATTTAAATAGGTTATTACCTAACTTACCGAAAAAGGCTAGTAATTTAAAAAAACATATTGAAGACTGTCAATATGAGATGATGGAAAATATATTTGGATATAATCTTCAAAAAACGAATAGAATAAAAGAAAAATATCTTTATGATTATCTAGTAAAATTATCTATGTATGATTATTATACAAGGGAATTGTATCATAAGAAATATATTAGTTCTCATCAATTAGAGTGCTTATCTAATATAATAATAGAGGCTAGAAAGATTGCTTATGGCATTATTAAAAGTTTTGAATCTAAAGAACCAATCTAGTCTTTATGATTCTATTGTAAATATTCCTTATATAGAAAATATGTATTATGAAGTAAGATTAAAAACTAAACATCGAAGTAAGATAGTTAATTTTGAAAACTATTATATGAGTAATATTATTAATATATATGAAACTTTAAAACTAAGATGTTATAAACATAATAATTATAATGTATTTTTAGTAAAAGAGCCTAAATATAGAATTATTATGAGTGAGAATATCTTTGATAAGGTTGTAAATCATTTAATAAGTGAATACATATTATTACCCTTAATAGAGCCCCGACTTATTCCTATGAATGTAGCCACTAGAAGAGAAAAAGGGTTAAAATCGGGACTTATGTATACTAAAAAATATATAAATGCTTTAAGAAGAGATAATCCTAATTTTTATATATTAAAGTGTGATATTCATAAATACTTTTATAGTATCAATCATGAAATACTAATAGATAAATTAAGAAGAATATTACCAGATGAAGAAGTAATAGAAGTTATTAAAAGTATTTTAACATCTACTTATCAAAATAATACTAATAAACAAATAAAAGACTTAGTAGATAAAGAAAGTAATATTTTAAGAAAGGCTAATAATCCTTATATGAAAAAAAGATTTGAGGAATTAAGTACGATTCCTTATTATGAAGAAGGAAGAGGTCTACCAATAGGGAATATGACTAGTCAATTATTTGCTATTTATTATTTAAATGATTTAGATCATTTTATTAAAGAAAAATTACATATTAAGTATTATATAAGATATATGGATGATTTTATTCTTATGCATCCTAATAGAGATTATTTAAAATATTGTTTAAAAGAAATAGAGAAAAAAGTAGAGGAAGTCGAGTTAAAATTAAATAATAAAACAAAGATTATTTCGATGAAAGAAGGATTAAATTTCTTAGGATATCGCTTTGTTATTAAAAATAATAGATTATTAGTTCTTATTAATAGTCAAACAAAAAGAAGAATAACCCATAAGTTAAATAAAATGGCTAAGAATCCCCCAGAAAATTATGGAAGTGTACTGGCTAGTTATAAAGGATATTTAAGTAACTGCTGTAGTGGTTCTTTTATAAGAAGTCATCCGTGGTTTGAGGGAATTGATATGAAAGTAAAAAAGAAAAATAATAACGAAGTTATAGTTATTAATTAAAGGAAAGTGGTAGTATGTTTATAGAATTATATAAAAATGATGGTAAGTTTATTACTTGTTATAATGATGATGCTTATATTTTACATAGTATATTTGGTTATAAATTAGTAGGAGAAGGTAAAAATGATAAATTAGGTTTTCCTAGTACTGTAATAGATAAAATAATAGATAAATTAGATAGTTTATCTATTAATTATGAAATATATTATAAAAAAGAATTAGAAAGTTCTAAAGACTTTAAAAAGAAAAATAATTATCAAAAGTATTTAGAACAAGGGTTGTTACAAGTAGAAATAGATAAAAAGGTAGATTTAATTAAATATAAACTTAGTAGATTAGATTTAAAAGAAGTAAATAAAGAATTAGAAAAAATACTGGATATTCTGAAATAAGATTTACTTTTTTGGGATTATGTGTTATTTTAGTAATAGATAAAATAGAGGAGTATGAAGTGTTATGAATGATAAGAGAATGAAAAAAAAGACACCGAATAAATACCATGTTTTTATGCTGGTGTTAACTTGTTGCGTTGTTTGTTTATCAATAATAGGAGTATCTTATGCTTATTGGAAGTTTACTTATATTGCAGAAAAGACTAATAATGCAACATCAGGATGTTTTAATATAGAACTTACTGATCAAAAAGATGAAATTAATTTAACTAATGCTTATCCGATTACGGATGCAGAGGGTTTAAAGTTAAAACCATTTAGTTTTACTTTAAGAAATACTTGTAGTATCTTTGCTCATTATTATGTTAATTTAGAGATGTTAGAGGGTACTACTTTAAATAGTAAATGGGTTGCTACTAAAATAAATAGTGATGCGATTACGACGCTTGATAAATATAAGACGACTACAACAACTATAAATGGTTCTACAGAATCAAGAACGATTGCGGAAGGATATTTAGGGTCTGATGATAGTGTTGATTATACGGTATCTTTCTGGATGGATGAAGATGCCACTATTAATGATGATGTTATGAATAAGGTTTTTAAATCTAAAGTAGTAATTGTTTCAGAACCTGGTAATTATAGTCCTGTAACGGCTGGTTATACTAAGTTAGGTGAGGCAATACTTGCAAATGAATATCAAACTACACCGGCTATTGCTAAGACTAAGATTGCTGCTAAGCAAACGGTTGATGTTACTAATACAGCACCGGTTATTAAGTGGATAGAGAAGACAGGTGGAACTTCGACTAGAAGTGTTATTAAACCAACTGCTGATGCGATAAGTTCGGTTACTCAATTAAGTGATTTAAATGCTAATGAACAATATATGTATGTTTGTACGACTAAAACATTTAATAGTGATACCTCAAGATATTCATTAGGAGGGTGTTCGCTAAAAGATCCAACAACATTAGATTATTCTGGTGATACAAAGTATTATTATTCTACAGAATATATGGCTTATAATCAAACAAATTCAAAGTTATATGTTGCAAGAAATACTGGGGATTTAAATGTTTATTTGATAACTGGTGCAACAAAGACTACTAGTACACAAACTACTAATGGTATAACTTATGCTACTAATGTTTATAATTTATCATGTACTACTTTAACCGAGACAGAACTAGAGACAGATAAATCGGATAAGGGGTTATATCAGGCTGCTGATGATTATGGAACAACATATTTTTATCGTGGTAATGTAAAAAATAACATTGTTCAGTTTGCTGGTTTTTATTGGCAGATTGTAAGAATAAATGGTGATGGTTCCATAAGACTTATTTATGATGGAACTGAAAAAAATGCTACTGGAGTAAAACAGTCAATAAATAATAAGACATACCAATTTAATAGTTTATATAATGATCCAACTTATGTTGGATATATGTACGGCGATAAAGATGGGACAACATTTGATGAAGTACATAATAATACCAATAATTCAACAATAAAGACGGCAGTTGATAATTGGTATAAAACCAATATTGTAGATAAAGGATATAGTAGTTACATATCTAATGCCGTTGGTTTCTGCGGGGATAGAACTTTGTACAGTGGTGATGGTGTAAGTACAACACAATATAGTTATTTTGGCGCTTATGGAAGGTATGCAAAGAACGTTGCTCAGTTTACCTGTCCAGAACCATCAAGAGATTTATATACCACTACCGATTCTAGTATAGGTAATAAAGCCTTAACTTATCCGGTAGGTTTAATAACTTATGATGAATTGGTATTTGCTGGTATGGATCAAAGACATATAAATAAATTATCATGGGCTTATTCTACGCAACATTACTGGACCCTGTCCCCTTCGTTCTTTTATGCGACGCTCGGCTTTGCTTATGAGTGGTTTTTGTATAGCGCTGGCTATTTGTACCAATGGAGCAGCGTGGCTAACGGCTTTGGTGCCCGCCCAGTTATCAATCTGAAATCTGATACTCTGATAACTGGAGGCATTGGAACGAGTTCTGATCCATTTGTAGTTAGATAGATTAGAATAGAGTACTAATGACTAAGTCCCAAAATGAATCATCATTTTGGGACGCCAAAGTTGTTAAGCAGATAATAGGTAGAGAAGTAC
>CAKOSD010000027.1 GCA_934101745.1 uncultured Bacilli bacterium
GCTAAAGTCTTACATAATTTAGAATTTTCATCTTTACACATAAGAATGTAATCCTCTAAAGAATGACATTCCTTAATAGTTTCGACAATTTCAGTAACCAATTCTTCTTTGTATTCTTTAACCTCTTCAGTCACTTGAATTTTGCCCATGGCAATTTCTCTTGTGGCTTTTAACATATTGGTTTGAGATATACAATAATTATTATTTTTTAAGTAAACATAGGCTTTATCAATTGTATCATCATCAACTTTATAATAGATACCGTTAGATGTTCTTCATTTGAAACCTTATCAAAGACTTACCAACGAAACAGAATATCAACTTATTAAGTATACCATGGATGAAAACATGAGCTAGTCTACTAAGTGCGCATTAAGAAACACCATCTATTGCAATGTTAAAAAATTATGTTATAATAGCAGCACATTTGAAGAGGGGCAATAATTATGAAAGAATTTAAAAGAATTTTTGAAGATTTAGGATATACATTCCAAAGTGCTGATGTTTTAGAAGATGTTTATTTATTTTATAAATATTATAGTAATAGTGCCAATAAAGGAGTTTCAGCTATTTTATTAGAAGGAGACCCTGGTTGTGGTAAAACATTCTTGTCAGAAACTTTTGCTAAGTTTCTAGGTGACGATACAGAATATATTTACACCCAATGTGTAGAAGAAACTAATAGTGATAGATTGATTGCTACTTACAATGTTCCGGCTATTGTCAAAGGAGATGCTGAAAAATCAGTTGCGGAAGGCATTTTGACAAAGGCAATTAATTTAGCAAACAGTGGTAAGAAAGTTGTTTTAACTATCGATGAGTTGGATAAAGCGCGTGAAGTATTAGATTCCTATTTCTTAGACTTTTTACAAAATGGTAAAATTGAAACTTCTAATAATGAGATTTTATCTTTAACTAATGACGGTCGCAAAAATTTATATGTTATTTTAGCTAAAAATAACGAACGTAATTTACTAGATGCTTTATTAAGAAGATGTTCAGTTATTAAACTGCCACCAATGCCACCAGTTTTAGCTTATAAGACTCTACTTAAAAGATTTGAAAATATTGAACATGATCCTAAATTTTTAAAATTTGTTTCTAAGGTATACGAAGCAATTTATAATGAGCAAATGGATAGCAACGAAGAATTATTATCCCGTTTACCTGCTTTACAAGAACTAATTACCGCTATTACTAGCGACTACGAATTATATGCAAATGGTGTTAGTAGTACTAGAAGAATTAATAGTTTGGTAAGAAAACTTGGTAAAGATGATGATAGTAGACAAGCAATAACTGATATTTTAATAAGTAAGTTTAAATATCAAAATCAACCTAGTAATTATTCTAATGAACCGATTGATTTCGATTTGGATAGTCCTAGTGATTATATGAGCGAACCAGAAAATGATATGAGTAGTAATAGTGAGGCAGAGGAAAGTCTTATTGAAAAATATATCGAAAAGAAAGAAAATGGGGATTTTATTTTTGATGAAGAAGATGTTGATGACCCAATGCGTGAAATTGCTAACATCTTAGATAATATGAAAGATGATAAAACTTTAGATTTTATAAGCCCAGAAAATAAAGAAAAAATAGTAGAATTAGGTATTATCACCCATAAAAATCCAGAGGCTATTCGTGCCTTATTTAAAAGAATAAAATTAGAAGGCAATCCTAATAGTAAATTTGGCTTTTTATATCATGAAAACGATAATTTCATTAGTTTAGTAAAATATAAAGATACTTTAATATTAGTTGCCAATAAAGAATATATATCACCTAAACTATTTATGTGTGCGATGAAAAATATATTTGCTTGTCTTTATAAATGGCAAGATGAAAATTCAAAACTTATAATGGGTAGTAAAAATGATGAGGCTTTTTACTATGAAATGGATGAAAGAAATTTCAACTTAACAGCACTCAACGCCAAAATTCTATCTAATGTGCCTACTGCTACTCTAGATAAGATGCAAACTAGTAATAGGCTTCATGTTTATCAAGCTCCTAATCTTCAAATAACTTACGATGATACTTTAGACATTAATTATTTTCATTATGTTCAAAGATTTAAATCAGAGCCAATCCTAGAAGTTCTTAAAAAAATATGCTTTTTCAATCCAGAACTTGCTCTACCAGTAACATCTATTCTCGCAAGAGAATATAATCAGGGTGATAATGACTTGTATAGTTATTACTCAGATTTTAAACAAAAATGTTATGAATGGAAAAGATATGAGCAAGAAGGCTGGCATGTTACTATTGATGAATTTACACCGATGAAATTAAAAAGAAAAATACCAACAGATAATATGTATAACCCTTATGAAATTATAGAAAAAGAATGTGTTCTTAAATGGATAGAAGAAAAAGACGAAGCCAATAAGACTATGCATGTATATCCTAAATATACCGTTAAAGGTAATTACTTGTTTTACACAAATGCCAATGATTTTTTCCTTGACCCTGAGTTTAAAAGACTTAATCCTATGCAGAAAGAAATTGTAACTTTTGCTAGAAATATTATAGGTAATTTTGTATTATTTCCTCAGTCACAATACGCTAATCAACATATTCTTAATAATTGTCATCCTGTTATAGGAATTGTTGCTAATGGCACCATTGATAGATTTGAAGTTACTGGTTGTGGAGCCGTTATAACCAAAGAAAAAGAATTTGCTGATTACTATAACTCTATTGCCGAAGCGAAAGCAGTTGTTTCTTCAGAAAAAGTTTTAAAAAGGACTTTAAAATAATGGATAAAAATTTTAATTTAGATGAATTATTAGATTATGGCGAGGAATATTACTACCCAGAGCTAATTGGTAGTGATTATTTTATACCTGATAAAAGAAGAAAAAATAATATGCAAAGGCAGATGGCTAATCAACAAAATAATTCTAATTCAAATGTTAATAATAGTAATAATAGTTCAAGTTCTGGAAGTAATGCAAATCAAGCTAGTGGTCAGAATGATAATAAAGAAGAATCTAATGAAGATAGTAATGATAATGCAAGTGGAAATGATTATTCACAAAACAGTGGCCAAGATAATGAAACTTCTAATACCCCACAGGATTTTCAGGATACAGAAGAACAAAATGAAGATATTCAAGACGAAATTAAGAATAAAGAAAGTACATCAGACGATAAAGAAAATACATCAGAAAAATTTCAACAGTCGCAAGAAAATCATGATATAGATGATGCTTCTGATGATTCTTTTCAAAATGAGCAAGATGCAAATCAAAAAGAAAATAAAACTGATTCCTTGAAAAATCAAAAAGAACACTCTCAAAGTCAAGGCGAAGATAGCCAAAATTCACCAGAAAATCCATTAGACATTCCAGGTACCTCAAGTAACGAAAATAATTCAGTTTCTAATGGCGGAAGCGAAACAAAAAATCAAAATTTGGAAAATGCTGATAGCAAAGCTGAGGCTACTGATAGTGAGCAGCAAGTTCAAGATGAACAAGACCAAAGTACTAGTGAATCTAATTCTTCAAGTTCACAAAGCGATAAGCAAGAAGGCCTTGATAATCAAGAACAAAGTCAAGATAGCTCTTCTACATCGCAATCTAGTGAGCAAGCAAGTGAACAGCAAGATGAAAAGAAGGAAAATTCAAGCAATTCCAGTAGCAGTTCTGAAAGTCAATCTCAAGATAAAAAACAAGATGCCAGTGAAAATAATGATGATAATTCCAAAAAACAAAACGAAGAGAAAAAGGAACAAAGGGAAAATAATGGTGAATCCAACTCTTCAAATTCACAAAGCGATAAGCAAGAAAGTTTAGATAATCAAGAGCAAAATCAAGATAGTTCTACTACATCCCAACCTAGTGAGCAAGCAAGTAAACAACAAGATGAAAAGAAAGAAAATTCAAGCAATTCCAGTAGCAGTTCTGAAAGTCAATCTCAAGATAAAAAACAAGATGCTAGTGAAAATAATGATGATAATTCTAAAAAACAAAACGAAGAGAAAAAGGAACAAAGGGAAAATAATGGTGAATCCAATTCTTCAAATTCACAAAGCGATAAGCAAGAAAGCCTTGATAATCCAGAACAAAGTCAAGATAATTCTACTACATCCCAACCTAGTGAGCAAGCAAGCAAACAGCAAACTGAAAAACCAGAAAAAGAAATATCAGAAACTCAAGATGATAAAGAAAACAGCCAAAGGCAAAGTTATTTTAACGCCAAAAAAACAGCAACTCAAGATAAACAAGACCGAGAAGAAAATACTGATAAAGATTATCACCAATCAGATGATGACTTTAACGATTTTGATGATTTAATGAATAACTATGAAAAATCTAGTAGTAATGGTGATGACAAAATAAACAGGTCTAATTCCCAACAAACAAGTTCTAAACTGAGTGGTATAAGAGTTACAAAAATATATAAGGTCTTAAGAAAATTAGTTTCACTAAGCTATGAAAGATATCAAAAAGGAACATATAAGTATAATAAAAAAGCAATAGTAAAACATTATTTAACGGACCAAAAATTTAGGATTATTGATGATTTAGAAAGTCCAATTTTTAAACCAGATGTATATGTCTTTGATTTATCACCTTCTAATAATGAATCTTTAGAAATGTACGTAAATGCTATTAGTAGTGTTGCTGTTAAAGATTCATGGATATATTTAACTTTTAACGACCAAATACTAAGGAAGTTGATTATAAAAAAAGGAACGCATAAAAAGTTAAATGTTAATGAAGTAGTAAATTCCAGTATGCAAAAATTCGAAAATTTTGACTGTATAATTTATGAAGACTACCGTACTTTATTTGATGAACTAAAAGATATAAGAGATAGAAAAATATATATTTTCTCTGATTTTGATGTTATGGAAGACATGATTAAATTATCACAAGTAAATAAAAGCATAATTTGGTTTTCCACTGCGAGGAAAAACTATGGATACTATTATCAAAATGGTCCTACAGGATACCAAGGATACTATATCGATACCATGGGAATTGATGATATTGAAAAATATATTTTAGAAAAAAACAAACGCAAGTATAAAATGGGAGGAAAATAATGAATAATATAAAACTTAATAAATTATTAAACGAAAAATATATGTTATTAAAAGGCATTGCCAAAAAGTTTAATTATAGTGATGAATTATTAGTTATGATTACTTTAACCTATGTGGCATTTTATATGAGTTTGGGCAAAGATTGTGATGTTCCTTTATATGACTTATTTAATAATGCTCAAATCATCTATGAGGAAGGAAATGTAAATGAAATTGCCATTCGTCATGATCTAGGACCGATGCCTCAGGGAAGTGTTGCCGTAACTGCTTTTATTCCTAATCTTAAGCTTTTTAAAGATGCAACACAAAAACAATATCCACAAGCAATTATACTAGGAACACATGTTGGCGATAATTTAGCAACTCCTGTCTTGAAACTAGAAATGTTAATCCACGAAGTCCGTCATGCTTTAATGGGATATTATAACTCTCACCTACTAATTGATGAAAACACATACTATATGCGAAGTGGATTGCATGAAACTTATTATTCTCGTGATGATAATGCTAAGGAAAAGTTTAGTTCTAAAGGTAATGGTACTACTTTAGATGAAATTACAAACACTTATATAACAGAATTATTAGTTAATAAAATTATGTCATTTAAAGAAAATCTGATTAAAAATAATAAAATCAGATTGTATATAGATACTTTAAAAACAGCTCAAGCTGATAAAAGATATAGAGCAATTGGTTATAATACGGAAGTAAGACTTTTATATCCACTACTTTTAAATGAAGAATTTATTAACTTAGTAAATAAATGTCAGTTTTATGGAAATATAAATTTAATTAAAGAGTTTTTAGAAAATAACATTGATTCTTATACTTATGATGAATTTTGTCAAATGTTAGACCAGATATTTGAATTAGAAGGGAAATGCGCTAAAAATAATAATCCTAAAGATACAGAAGAATTTGTTAGACTTATTAAAACAGTAAAAGGAATTATTATAGAAATGAATAAAAAATTATTGGGAAGTTCAAGAAATTTATTGAAAGAATAAGCTAATTTAAGCATTAGTTTAGAATACAAGAAGAGTGTGTAAGGAATTCTATGTAAATGGAATCTAATCACGATATTTTGAAACCTTAATTGGTTTCTTTTTTATTGCAAATAAGATTTTCATAGACAATACTATCTTTATCTATTTTAGTAGTACTCGCTAACTCTTCTACATTAAATGACTTTTCTAATGTGTTATTCATAGTAATTTCTTCATTATTCATATACACACCCCATCATAAATCAAATTATAGGTAGAACAGACTTCAATCTTGGTGCGACGTTTGCTAGGACTGTTAAGAGTTTCATTAAAGATAAAAGTGTTCCTGTATTTACACCAAGATTGCAAGAGTTTTCAACTACATTTAAAAATGTTTGCGCCCCATGACCACCGGCTTTCCAACAATGGATAGTAGCCCCATCGACATTAACACTGCCCGAATCATAAAAAGTATCCGTAAACAAATTGACAACTTTTTCATTAATGGCCGCACTAAGAGTGGTAATTTTCATGGTCGAACCAGGTTCATAAGTCATCCAAATAGGAAGATTTCGACTTAATACTTCTTGCGTATAAGTTTGATAATCATTAGGATTGTAACTAGGACGACTAGCCATTGCTAGAATTTCCCCGGTTTTCGGATTCATCGCGATAGCAAGAGCGTGCTCAGGGTCATATTTTGCAACAGCATTATCTAGTTCTCTTTCTACAGATTGTTGCAAGTCTAAATCAATAGTTAAGTAGACATTATTACCACTGATGGCCTCTTTATATTCTTCGGCTTTATTTAAACGATTACCTTTGGCATCACTATAATATTTAATTGAGCCGCTAGTACCGGTTAGTTCTTTATCATATTTAAGTTCGAGACCAGATAAGCCTTGATTATCAATACCAACATAACCTAAAACATGACTTAATAAATCATTATAAGGATAATATCTTTTGGCTTCTTTAAGTAAGTAAACACCATCATAATTATAACTATTTATTTTATCGGCTATTTCAAAGGATAACTGGCGGCCTTCGGGATGAACCCTTTCAATTGAAGTTCTTTTACTAACGTGTTTATACATTTCTTCATAGGAAACACTTAGAATCTCACTCAAAGTCTTGGCTACTTCTTCCTTATTTTTAATTTGATTAGGGACTAAATATAACGAAGTTGTAGTGATATTACTGGCTAATACTTTACCATTACGATCTAAGATAAGACCACGATCAGGAGTTATGGGAAGATTACGCTGCCATAAATCATTGGCTAGACTATTTAATTTCTGATATTGAAATACTTGAATATAAAAGACTTTTAAAATAACGGCTATTAAAAGTAAAGTTACAAATAATACTACTAATCTCATTCGAAAATGTTTATCTTGATAAAACACAAAATCACCCTAATTAATAATATTAAAAGGATAAGAAAAAAAGTCTTTAAAATGCAAGACTTTACTTTTTTAAACATGATTTAATTTTAAATAAATAATAATAATCCAATAAATACAACTACAGCACCACCTAAAATAATCATTTTATAATTCATTTTATTTTCTTTATTATTAGAATTATCATTATCATTTGAGTTATTTAAATGAGCATCTTCATCATTATCGGCTCTTATTATTTCTAAATTATACACTTTATCTTCTTTATCTTTCGTTGTTACTAGAATTTTATATTTATTGGAACCGACTTCTAAATTTTTATCACCTAAACCACTAATTATTGTACCTTCTTCTCCTTCAGCTTGAATATTTATTTTTTCAGTATTATTATCAACATTTAAAATGTAATTATCTTTATCTTCTTGAAAATTTATATTGTAATTTTCGACAGTTAAATTTTTTAACTTACTGACGCTCTTTTTATTAGACGTAGTACCATTGTTAGAGTTGTTATTCTTTTTAGAATTGTTACTTCTATTATTGTTAGTACTATTTATTTTATTATCTAGATATATATAGCCAACTATATTAGTTGTTTTTAAATTAAGGCTTAAGTTTGAAACAATTCCGGTAGCATTACTAGCAATGTAGTTTTCAGTACACACGGTATTTTCTTGTCTTTCTTCATCACTATAATCACAATTATTATGTAAAGAACAATTTGTATCAGTTTTAGGTCTACATATTTTTTGCTTCTCGGTTTGACTAGCTGTTTTTACAACTATATTTTCATTATTTACAAGCCATACTAAACCAACATAGGTTTTAGCATCTTGTTTCCAGATAACAATACTATCATCCTTTGGGGTTGTTCCAACATTATATCCAGATTTTTTTGCGCTTTGATACCAGTTTTCAGCACTTTTCCAGTTTGGTAATTCGATATCATAATCAGTATTAAGTCTTTCCCAAACATACCATGTAGCACTGACAACCTCTTTAGTATTTACTACTTCTTTATTATTATAAGGATTTGCATAAACAGTGGTAAGATTTAATATAATAATTAACATTATAAATTTGAAGTATCTCATATAATCACCCTACTCTGGCCTTAAGTATAGCATGAAAACTTTATTAAGTAAATCTAATGATTAATTGATATTATAGATTTATTTTTCTATCTGTCTAAATCTTGTTCTTGCTAAACGTAAACTCTTAGAAGATTCTTGATAAACAAACTGTCTTTCATAGTCTAACTTAGGATAATCACTTGACTGTAGTAAACTATCTTGATAAATAAAAGTACTCTCAGGAATTTGTTCAGGATTAGTACTTCCTGTAAGTAAGAATTCATTATTAAAATCTTTAGTAAACCTTCTACTAATCGAGTTAGCACCCCTTGTAATGGACCAAGTGTTATCAACGTAATAGGAACCGTTTTCCATACCTACTTTGTTCCAGGCATGGCTATTACCAGTAATACTTTCTACTTCTACATTCATAAGTTCATTATTAAGAAGTAAAGTAGTAAGATTTGCTATACCTATACAAAGACCGGCTTTTTTATTTAAGATGGTTTCTACTAAACCAGAAATACGTTCGGTATCAGAAGAATCATAATAACTAACTTGGGATTGTAAATAATCTGATACTAAATATACTTTTTCAATATCATTATGAGGGTTCATTTTACTTAGTTTTTCGATTTCTTTATATATTTTTTTTAAATTAACTAGGGATAGTTTTTCGTTACTATTAAAGCTTGTATAAATATATCGTTTAGAGAAGTTTAAATACTTTTTAAAGCAATAAGTATTTATAATACCATTAAATTTTAAACCCCATATTAAGTAGTTTAAGGGTACTATTGGTTTTATGTTTTTTAAACTTGTTATATCAATATATTCTCTATTTATTCTTTTACTATCATCTATTAAGATTACCATATTAGTTATAGGTTCTTTTAAGATAGAATCTAGATATTTAAGAGAGGTATAATCTAAACATCTTATGGTTACTTTATGTTTTTTTATTATATCTAATAAGGGTTGCATGTTTAGAAATAACATATCTTCTGATAATGAGATAATACTATAGTCTTTTATACTTTCTTTTTGATTATTAAATATTATATCTATATAATTAGAGATATTTTGTTTTATTGGTTCCATGATAAGTATTCCTTTCTGGTAGAAAGTATATTATCATTTATAATTTTAGATGTAAAGTATATTATTTATTAGTAATACTCCCCACCCTCCCACCCAAAGGGGTTATATCTTTTATTCATCTATACTTACTAAGGTTATTCTAGCATAGCCATTTCCTTTTTTAGCACAGTTAGGAGTTGG
>CAKOSD010000028.1 GCA_934101745.1 uncultured Bacilli bacterium
ATAAATATTTACGACCAGTCTTAGCATATTTATAAGTTGATTTAAAATTTTGCCAAACACTCCGATTAGGAGTCTTTGTTTCTTTATTTTTTACTTCTTCCATACAACCTCACTACATTTATCAAACCTTAAACCCGCTTTTTAAAAGTAAATTAATTATAGCATACATTAAGTATATTGCAACTTAATTTTTCTTTAAAATCTTCTTTGTTCTAATTCTTTATCTAACTCTTGGGAAATATCTGATATAACTTCTTTGGAAAAAGGATTGGGCATATTATATTTAGTAATTAAATCTTTATAGGAATAATACGAAGCAACTCTTCCCAGTTCTTTAAAGAAGTCTAAATTTTCTTTAGAGTTATGCCAAATTAATATGGCTCCCACATAAGATAAGGCATAATCAATATAATAGAATGGATCTAAGAAGATATGACTTTGTCGATAATAATAGCCCCCATTATCTAAATTAATATGACCTTTATTATTTTTGTCTAAGTGATACTTTTTAGCAACTTTAAGCCAAGTATCATTGATATCAGTAACTTTTAAATCTTTTTTAGAATAAATGAGTTCTTGAAATTCATCTACGGCACAGATATAAGGAAGAAGACTGACAAAATTGTATATATTCATAAACGAATACTTTTGATAATCATCACTAGCAAACAAACCTTCCACTTTATCACTCATTATAAGTTCCATCGCATGTGAAAACATTTCGGCTATTTCCATAGTTGGATACTTAAGAAGTGGCGAGACAATATGGTTTCTATCTTCTAAAGAAGCACAATATTTTTGAAAAGCATGTCCAATTTCATGAGTTGTTGACCCTACATCATGATAAGTATTTTTATAATTTCCCGTAATAACAGGCATTGCTGTTTCGGTTAAATAATTGGTAATTGAAAAATTAACTTTGGAGGCCCTTGGTAAAAAATCGATATAACCATTATCTAACATTTCGGTATAAAGTCTATAAAGTTCAGTATCTACAGTTTGCAAGGAATCTTTTAATTCCAAGAGTAACTCTGCTCCTTTTACTCTTAACTCGGGCATTTCCGTAAAAAAGACGGTATCATAATAGAAAAGTTCATCTAATCCCAATTCTTCTTGTTGCCATTTACTCATCTTTTGACATAATGGAACAATGTATTTTACAATACTATCGCGAAACTCATGGATATCATTATAATCATAACCAAATCTTTTTAATTTATATAAACTATAATCCACATAACTCTGAAAACCAGCGTTTTTAGCGATAGCATTACGAACATTTATGGCCTCAAAAAGAATACTCTGATATTCATCTTTATTCGTATAGTAAAAATCATTAACAGTATCATGGGCTTTTTTTCTTAGATTTCTATCTTTACTGGAAAATAAACCGCTAACAGCCCCGATAGTAGTAGGCTTACCCTCAAACATTACTTCTTTTTTATTTAAAGTGCGATACTGCCTTTTAAGCTCATTTTCTTTTTTGATTAGTTCATCATTACGAGAACTTACGGTTTTTAATTGAGAAGCAATTACCCTAAAAAAATTATCTGGCAATTCTTCTTTAAGTTGATTTGCAAATTTACTATTTAATAATTCTTGATATAAAGGAAGAAATAACGCATCAAATTTATTTTTAAATTCATTCCAATAAGTTATCTCTTCTTGCCAGTACGCCTCATTCATATCTCGCATATTTTGAATATCAGCATAATCAGCCATTTCTTCAATATGATTTTGAATAGTATTTATTTCTTTTACTATACTTAAATACTCAGGATAATCTAAACACACAGGAAGCTTAGCAACAAGGCTTTCTACTTTAGTTTTAGTATCTTCATAATCTATTTTTTCATATTTTAATTCATTAAATTTTTGCATAAAAATTCTCACTCTCTAGTTTTTTTATTATTTTATAGCGTTTTAAGCACTTGAATAGATGTTTCCGTGTGATTTAAAAATGATATTATTTATCTTGTTTTCTGGATAGATAGCAAATTGTTTCGATATGATAAGTAAAGCCAAACATATCAAGGCCAACTGCCGTTTTTACCACGTAATCATTTTTTAAATAATTAATATCTCTTGCTAAAGTTATGGGATCACAGGCGATATAAATAATGTTATCCGCCTTAACTTTTTTTAAAAGTTCTATTCCTTCTTTAGACATGCCACTACGGGGAGGATCTATTATTACTAAGTCTATTTTATCATTTATTTTAGAAATTAATTTATTAGCATCCCCACATAAATAATAGCAATTATTTAACCCATTTATCTTAGCATTTAAAGTTGCATTAATAGTAGCATTTTTATTAATTTCAATGCCATATACTTTTTTACTAAAAGGAGCCAGAGTAAGCCCTAAAGTTCCAGTTCCACAAAATAAGTCTAAAACATTTTTATTTTTGGGAGCCAGTTCTACTAAAAGATTAAATAATTTTTCGGTTATCCCCAAATTAATCTGAAAGAAGGCATCATAGGATACTTTAAAATACATATTATTAAGACGTTCAATAAAGAAATCTTCACCCCTTAAAACTTTACCATTTTGTAAAATACCCACAATTTTAAAATTAATTAAATTAGGTATTTCTAACTTATCTTGAGTTAAGAAATTAATAAGGAGTTCCATATTATAATTATTTCTAATAACCACGGTCCCATTTTTTATTTTAAATTCTGGAATTAATTTAATAAATTCATTTACTTTAAAAGATACTAGTTTACACTCATCAATACTTACTATTTCCTTAGTTTCTTCTTTATAAAGCCCAACTACTCCTTCTTTTACATGAAGAGTTATTTTATTACGGTATTCTAAGGGTTTGGGTGAGGCAATTATGGGAATATTAAGTTCTAAAGCACAAAACTTTTTAAAGAGGTGTTCTAACTTTTGTTTTTTAAAACTAAGAGTGTCTTCATAAGTCATAAGACTTAGGCTACAGCCGCCACACTCATTACTGTAAGGACAAAAAGAATTTTGTCGACGAGAAGAAATTATACTTTTTATCTTGCCAATATTATATTTTTTCGTTTCCTTAACTATTTCAATTTCAATTTTCTCATCAAGGCAAGTATTAGGAACAAAAGTTATTTTATCATTTACATAACAGATACCGCGGCCATAATCATCTAATCTTACTATTTTTACAGTCATAAAATCCATCCTTTATCTATTTATTGGTTATTTCTCTTTAATTTTAACATATTTTCTTGATAACAATTGATAAAATCATTAGTGAATATCGAATTTTCGGTATTTACCCCGGTCATATCATAATTAAGGAATGTTACCTCAGAATAGTTACCATTACGCATATCTTTATTGTAGACTTTTTGCGGATCAAGGCAAGCATTCGTGCCACTAAAATCTATGCCATTTACATAAAACGAAGTAAAATCATAAGCAAGTAAATCAAAATAGATTAAATCTTTAAGATATTCGGGAGATATTATTTTCATATCATTTATTTCCAGGCAAAAATCTGGGGGAACTGGTAAGGCATGAAGCATCTTGATATTATGAATTTGCGCATCTAATTGTCTTAAGGCTTTTTCATATTCGGACCTTTGCTGTAGAAGTTGGGCTAATTTTTTTTGCTTATTTTCTAAATTTACTTTTGTTTCTTCAGGCCTCATCTTAGATTTAGAAAATACAGGTTCTTCCTCTTTAGATATAGAAGCAATATATTCTTCCAAGGATAATAAAGTGGCAGATTCATCTAAACAGCGATGCAAAAGACTATAATTTTCTAATACAATCAATTTATCTTTAACAAAAAATGTTTTATTATTAATTACAAAGTAGTCATCGCAACAAGAAATTATAGAATCCTTATCACCTAAATAATGTGATTTATTAGTATCTTTATCAAAAAGATAATAACCTAATTCTTGGGCATAATTCCAATCATTTAAATAAAGCATATAATTTTGATACTGCCTAATAGGCTTATAATAAGTTTTTTTATATAATTTAGTGCGATAATCAAAGTAAGTATAAATGGTAAATACTCCTAATTTTTTAGAAGTATAGAAAAGATAATCACAAGGCTTAAAATCTGATTTTTGATAGACGCTTAATTGATTACCAAGATAATAGGAAAGATTGGTTTTATCTAATGGCTTAGTTTCACTTCCAAATATATCTATATAAAAGACATTGTTACTCTTTTCTAAGTTTTTTACCTTAGCCATACCATCTATAAAGTCAGAGGCCAATACATATATAGTTTTAATTACTTCGTTACCAAATTCATCTAAAAAGCCGTATTTTCCAGTCGCATTTTTTATTAGAAGGCGGTTGCAAGAATAATTAGAATTAGTATAAAATGTTTTGCCATGACACATAAATTGTAGATGGTTTTTTTCTTGTTTTAAAGCGGTAAATACTTCTTTTTGAAATAATTTAGCAAAAATTCTATCGACTTTTAACATATTATCACTTTTTAAATATCTAGAAATTATAACTCCATTTTTATCATAAAAAGAATAACCGTTATTTTCATAAATATTGACGGCATCTTTATTAAAATTGACCACAGGTTTATACTTATCATATTTAGGTGTAATTTTAACATCACTAGATTTTTTTAAGATTTGACCATTTTTGCAAATGATTATTTGACTTTCTAAATAATATCTTACAAATTCTATTTTGTTATCATCGTATAGCAATTTATATCCATAAAATCTAAGAAAGGAATTATTATAAACAATATATTCATATTCTTGGGCTTCTACTTTCTTAATAATTTCTTTTCTAATTTCCTTAGATATATTAAATTTACCTAATATATCTTCAACATAATCATAAAATTTTCCTATTTTTTCGGTTATTACGGGGTCTTTATCTTCTGATAACCTTGGTCCTTTATAGATAAAATCTTCCTGGTTAAGAACTACACTAACTTTATTGTTGACCATTTCAACATGGCATTTATGCCCGAGAGTTTTAATTTTTTGTTTATCAATAACTTGACCTTTCGGGTTAATCAATAGATATATATGGCCTAGTTCGCTACGAAGACTTTCCGTTGCAAAAAAAGTGGTTGTTGCTTCTAAAAGGAAATACCCATTAGTAAAAGAATCTGCCGTAAAGCCATTAGTGGTTTGATAAATAATTCGACCATCATTCATATCGATTAAATAAAATTTTCCATCTTTTGAACAAGCCACGATATTTTTACTAACGGCTTTTAGGTCGTCTGGTTTAAAACATAGAAGGGGGCGTCCGGATAAATCGGATAATACGCCATCTAAATTTAAATACTCGTAAGCCTCATCACTTTCCACTATTTTTAAATTATCAATAACCTTATACTGAGGATAAATCTCCCTTGTTGATAAATTAATATAATAAAAATCATCAGTTTCCTGAAACATCTCATCTAAATATTTTCTATATTTTATTTTGTTATCGTCCATATATCCCCCAAATTAAACCTATTATACTAATTATTCTTTTAAAATGATAGATATTTTAAATATTTATTTATACTATTTTAGTTAACATATAACCTATATATATAAGGAAAATAACTATTAAGACTTATTATGTTTATAAGATATAGGATATATTACTTTATTCTAGTTAGAAAAGCAACATTTTTTAATTAAGAGGGTTAAATTAATGAAGTTTTTAATTACTTAAATAAGGGTTTTCTAAACTTAAAAATTTATAATTAATTATCGTAGTTTAACACATAAAAGTATTTATATTTAGACATACTAAGAAGGGTGATACTATGAATAATCTAACTAGTGATAAAAAATATAAAGAAAATCAAGTCTTACTTAAAGAAATAAAAGATGATTTTAAAGATAGTAGTGATTTAATAATAAAGACTATTAAAAATATGGATATTATTTTTTTAGAAAGTTTATGTTCTAGTGATAAAATTAATGAATATGTCTTAAAAGTATTAAGTCTTTCAAAGAAAAAGAGTAAGGATTTAAATAATATTTTAGTTGGTCCAAATACGAAGAAAATACAATCTAAGGAAGAAATTATTAATTATTTATTAAATGGATTTACTATCATTTTAGGAGATTATTATTATGCTATAGAAACTAAGGGGGATTTAGTAAGAGGTATTTCGGTACCTACCACGGAACCGGATTTACATGGGCCGAAGGATTCTTTTAACGAATCAATCCAAACTAATTTAGGTCTAATTAAAAGGCGGGTTAAAAGTCCCGATTTAATAAATATTGATATGGATATTGGGCTTTACTCTAAAACTAAGGTTAGCTTATTATATATTAGTTCGATTGCTGAAATATCGTTAGTTAATAAAGTTAAGGCTAAGTTACAAAAGATTAATATTGATGGTATATTGGATGCTGGCAACATAAAACAATTGATAAGTAGAGAAAATCGTAGTGCCTTTCCGACTTGTCAATTAACCGAAAGACCGGATAAGGCCGCAGGGGATTTATTAGAGGGTAAAGTTATAATATTAGTAGATTCTTCCCCACTGGCTATTAGTCTGCCCTCATTTTTAGTAGATTTTATTAATCCTAGTGTTGATACTTATAGTAAAAATATTAATATAAATTTTATAAAATTTTTAAGGTTTTTATGTTTTTTTGTTACTTTATTTCTTCCCGGTTTTTACATTGCTTTAATAAGTTATAATCAAGGCTCGATTCCTCTAGATTTACTAATTAATTTTGCCATGCAAAGAAGTAGTGTCCCTATTCCTTCGGTAGTTGAGTGCCTAGTTATTTTAGTATTATGCGCTATATTACGAGAAAGTGATATTAGATTTCCTAGTAATTATGGGTCTTCTATATCCATAGTCGGGGCCTTGGTAATGGGCGATGCAGCAGTTTCTGCGGGGATTGTTAGCCCGATTATGATTATTGTGGTGGCAGTTACTTATATAACTAGTATGGTTTTTACAGATGTAGAACTAATTAATTCGTTTCGCCATATTAGATTCTTAACTCTACTTTTAGTTTCGCTCTTAGGACTTTTCGGTCTTTATATAAGTATGTTTTTTACTTTAATTCATTTATGTAGTCTTACTAGTTTAGGTAGACCTTATACTTATCCTTTAGCGCCCTTTGATAAAGTCTATTTTAATAAGACGGTATTTCGCACGCCAAAGCGTGATGATAAATATCGTTCCCGCTTATTAACTAAAAAAAATCGATGCAAAGAAGGTGATTAAAATTAAAAAGTTAATAAAAGCACTATGCTTATTTAGTATTGTTCTAATATTAGGTGGGTGCTACGATTATCATGAACTTAATAGTTTAGATATTATCAGTGGGATTGGTATTTCTTTTAATGATAATATTTATGAAGTTACTTATGAAGTTATTAATACTAGTATAGATAAAGATAATAAAGAAAGTAAGAAGAGTTTTATTGTTTTAGGAAGTGGAAAAAATATTAGTGAAGCTTTTTATAATACCAATAATAAATTAAATAAGAAACCCTATTTTCAACATATTAAAGTTATGATAATTGATGATAAGGTTGATATTACCAGTATTAGTGATTATCTTATAAGAAGTAATATGATTACCACTAATTTTTACTTAGTAATGGCAGATAATCCAAAAGAAATGCTCGGATTTACTAATGAAGATAAGGTAATAAATGCTAATTATGTTTATGATATTTTAAAAAAAATGAATTATGCTAAGATGAGTAATTACTTTGATTTTCAAGTTAATAAAATTATTGATAAAATCGATATAAGTATTCCAAAGTTTATAATTGATAATAAAATTATGTTTAAGACTTATGGTCTTTATCGTGGTAATAAATTTATTTGTTATTTAGATGATTTTAATTTAAATATGTATAATTTCTTTCTAAAGGACAATAATATATCTTATAGTAATGATAAAAATAGTATTAAATTATATAATAATAGTTTAAAAACAAGTACTAAAGAAAAAATAAATTTTAATTTTAATCTGAAGGCGAAAGTAGAAGTATTAAGTGATAATTATAATTTACGTAGCAATGATGATTTTAAAAAGTTAGAAACGGAATTTACCGATAGCCTAGAAAAGGATTTAACTAAGTTTATAGAATTTTTACGTGAAAAGCAAATAGATCTTTTAGGTATAAATTACCAATATTATTTAAAAAGCAAGAAGTTTAATGACAATTATTTTAGAGATACAGATTTTGAAATTAAGGTTAAAGTTAAGGTTAATAAACCCGGTTTAACTATTAGGAGATGCCAATGAATACAAAAAGACAATTGGTAATATGTATATTTTTATGTAGAGTATTATATTTTGGTTTAGGTATTTCTTCGATTTTAGCGATTGCTAATAATTTTACTTTAATTAGTTATATTATGGGTTTTATCTTAGGTTTTATATTTTTAATTATAATGTTAAATCTAGATTGGTATAATTTTTTTAAAAGTATTATTGGAAAAATTGTGGTTTTGGGTTTAAGTTTTTTTATGGTTAATAATTGTTTAGTATCATTGGCAGTATTAGGAAGTAATTTTTATTTAATTAATACGCCCCCATTATTAATTATTATTCCATTATTCATATTAATTTTATATGGGGTTAAAAAAGGAATAGCAACTACTTTAAGATTAAGTGATATTTTGATTTTTGGCAGTGTTATAATTGGTTTTTTAGCCGTTATTAGTATTTTTAAGAATATTGATTTTAATAATTATTTACCAATTAATATTCCTAATAAAAATGATACTTTTAAATGTATTTTTAGTAGCATAGTTTATAGTGTAAGCCCTATTATTTTAGAGTTATCGTTATTAAAAAAAGATGAAGTTAATAAAAAAGCAATTTTGGGTGGTTATGTAACCGGAAGTTTAACAATATTATTGATGATTTTATGTATTTTGGGTGTTTTTAGTGGAGATTTTGCGCGATTGTTTCGTTATCCTGAATATATTTTATTAAAAAAGGTTAATTTATTTAATCAGTTTGAACATTTAGAAACATTTTTATCAATTTTATGGTTTAACGATTTACTAATCACTAGTCTAATCGCCGGGATTTTAATTAATAAAGTTTTTAAGGGAAAAAGCCTATATGTAGTGGGAATATTTCATCTAATGTTTGTTTATTTCTTTTTTATAAATAATTATCAACACGCATTACTTTTGTATCATTATTCTTATTATATTCTAGTGGGATTAATGGGTCTAGGAATTATAGGAACTTTGATAAATGATAAGATTAACTGTCAAAAAAAAGCCTCTTAAATTTTAAGAAGGCTTCTTTTATTGACTTATTATAAGTCAT
>CAKOSD010000029.1 GCA_934101745.1 uncultured Bacilli bacterium
TTAACATGATTAACAATTTATTCTAAAGTTAACTCAGATTCTTCATTATATCTATCTTTATGATTATAAAAGGTACTGTCAGTAACTATTTTACTAATACGACCAGCCTCATCTAAAGTAGATTTATCCCTAATACCGGCCATATCTCTTTTATTTAAGGCTCTAAAAAAGTAATAATAGTTAGCATCTTGATAACAATTAGTTATCTTAAATAATTCGTTCATTCTTTCACATCCTCTAGTATAATAATAGCACAACTTCTAATTTATATATAGTAATTTTGATTTTTCTGTTATATAATCAAATCAAGCAATAGCAATTGGTTTTAAACCACTTTGATGAGTCATCAAGGATAATTTTTAAGAATTTTGAGTGATTATATTACTCCAAGGGATTTACGCTAAATCTTATTTAGATTAATCCCCTTCCATAATATAATATCACATCAAGTATTGCTTATTTTAGGAGGTAATATGTATGTGGCAACATTTAACTAAAAATGAAATTAACGAGTTCATATTATCTCTTAATCTTATATCGGATAATAAACTTTCTAATAAAGAAAAGTTAAAATTATTATATACCATAAGTAACCATGCGGAAAAACATTATAAAGTATTTAAAATACCCAAAAGAAATGGTAATTATCGAACTATTTATGAACCTGATTATACTCTAAAAAATATTCAAAAAAATATTTTAAATAATATTTTAAACGAAAGAATTACCTCCCCATACGCTAAGGCTTATAAAAAAGGTTTGAATCTTAGTGATAATGCCAAACCCCACTTACAGAAAAAAATCATTCTAAAACTGGATATTAAAGATTTCTTTCCAAGTATTGATTTTTTAAAAGTCTATAAAAAAGTATTTCCTAGAAATATTTATCCTGAGGCAGTGGCTAGTCTTCTGACTAATTTAGTAACTTATAATAACTTTTTACCTCAAGGAGCCCCCACTTCTAGTTATATATCCAACTTAGTTTTAAGAAGTTTTGATTTTAGAATAGGTGGCTATTGTGAGAATAAAAATATTTCTTATACTAGATATTGTGATGATATGACATTTTCTGGGGATTTTGATCCTAAGGAAGTAATAGATTTCGTTAAAAAAGCCTTAATTACAGAAGGATTCATCTTAAATAAGCAAAAGATAAAGATTATAAAACCTAATAAATCGCAAATAGTTACTGGAATAGTTTGTAATGCCAAATTAAGTGTCCCTCGACTTTATAAAAATAATATTCGGCAAAAAATGTATTATATTAATAAATATGGTCTAGATAATCATTTAAAACACACTAAATGTTTAGATGATAAAAATACTTATCTTCATAAATTATATGGGCAAATATTATTTGTTTTACAAATAGAACCAACCAATCAAGAATTCTTAAACTATAAAGAAAAATTACTTAAACTAAAAGAAAACTAATCCTATAGAATACCTAAATATTCTATTAATGGTTAGTTTTTTTTAACACGCCTTGCGATAAATATTTAAAACTCGTTCTTCAAATTTTCCTTCATAATATCTTCTACCATTTTGCATATAGCCAACATACCCATTATAATTGGCAACTTTTTCTTTAATTCGTTTGCTACTTAATAAATCATTAGAAACAGCCTCTTTTTCTTCATTACTTAAATAGATAAAATCCATTTCACTATAAATTCTTTTAATATCAATCGTTTCATTAGACTCATTATATTCAATATATAAATACTCATTAATATCATTAGAACTATTACCTGTAGCCATAAGTAAAAATGAAGTTCCATCATTTCTTATCATACTTACTGTGTTATTGTTATAACTACAAGGTATATTATTATCAATATATATTGGATTTAAACCTATCATAGCTATTTTCTTATTAACTGTATAATCATATTGACATGGAATGGTACAATTTGGATACATATTCATGTTTTTCAAAGCCGTCTTAATTTGTTCATCACTCAAAGTACTTAAAGAAAACATTAGTTCTTCTCTTTCCTTTTCTAAATTATGATGAATATTCCCATAAAATCTTCTACTATTTTCTTTAGCAAAATATTTGAAACAACACTTGTTACGAACCTTTTCACAAATATCCCAAGTTAAATCAACGCCATAATACTTACCATTTATTGCTAAAACATTAAAAGCATGATGATGTTGTTTATTTTGATAGTAGCAATGAATTCCTAAACGGTCCATCATTTCTTTATAAATAAGAGCAAACCCCGCACATACGCCACAACCATTAATTAAAACATCTAAATTTCTAGATTGAACTAAGCCAAAATCATCACTATATTCTAAATATTCACACAACTTTTGATAAACAAAAAGGGCTTTTTCTAACTCGGACCAAATGGGATTTATTAAACGTTCTATCTCTTCTAAAACGTCTAATATCTCTAACATAAAATATTTACTATAATAAGTTCTTTTTTGATAGTCTTCCTTAGCAAATTTCTTTTTAATAGGATTTAATCCTCCTAAAATACTAATTGTAATATTACCGGACAATAACTTTACTTTTTCTTTGGTTAAACCTTTGGTATTTTTAAATACTAAGGCTATCTTTTTTCTTTTGGATAATTCGTTATATTCCGTAATCGTTTTTAAATTTAATTCTTTCGCATTTACCTTTATTTTTTGCATTTTAATCCCCCACTTGTATTTTTTCTCTTAGTTCAATTTTAATATTACTTAATTTATCTAAATAATCTTTATTTTTTAGGTATTGTTCTTTTGATACTACGAGTACTTCTATCTCATAGTTAGTAACATTAAGATTAGTTTCTAATGCTTGATTAATTATTAAAGTGGCTGCCTTTATTTTTTTAAAAGGTATAGCCATATTTTTAATAGTAAGAGTCTGATAAACATAATCTTCATCTAATCGGATATTAGTATTATCTAAAGTAATATTTTTGATATTAATAGGTCCCACATCCTCACTTATTTCACAGTTAATTAACCGTAAATTTTCTAAATTTTGACACCCCATAACATAACTTATATCATCACTATTAAGACATAAATTACATAGGGTTAAATTTTCTAAGTTAGGAAGTCCTAAAATTTCTTCTAATTTAACATGAGCAAGAGCCCCACTAATAGTAAAACGATTAATAACTAAACTTTTAATAGCAAAATAATCATTATTCCAAATTCTTAAGGCTTTATTTATACTGTCAGTAATCATTTATCATTTCCCCTTTTTAGTCCCCTTATATGGGCTTGTGTTTGATTATTATAAAGATTTTTTTCTTAAAGTCAATAAAAATTTACCAAAAGCAAAAACTAACCAGTATTAACCGATTAGTTTAATTAATTATTAAATAGTTTGGTAAATATTTCTTTATAATTAGATACCCCATAAACTTTAAGTTTATTTAATATATCTTTAGGTATTTCTTCTAAATTTTTCAAATTATTTTGCGGAATAAATATCATCTTAATTCCATTATTATAGGCACCAATTAACTTTTCTTTAATCCCCCCGACTTCTAAAACTTCTCCATTTAAGCCAATCTCCCCGGTCATAGCAATTTCTTTAGAAATCGGTTTATTTAATAAAAGGCTTAAAAGACTGGTCGTAATACTTACTCCAGCAGAAGGTCCATCTTTAGGCGTTGCTCCTTCTAAAAAATGAATATGAATATTACGATTATCAAAGTAATAATCATTTACTTTAAAATAATCTTTATTACTTCTAATATAACTTATAGCCACTTCAATTGATTCGGTAATAACATTTCCTAAAGAACCAGTCGTTATAATCTCGCCCTTACCATCAAATAAACAAGATTCAATTTCCATTACAACGCCCCCTAAAGGCGTATAAGCAAGAGCATTAATAATACCAGGACTTTCAATATTTAATAACTTCGTATCAATAAACTTTTTAGGTCCTAAATATTTACTAATCATTTCT
This sequence comes from uncultured Bacilli bacterium, assembly GCA_934101745.1. Lineage (GTDB taxonomy): Bacteria > Bacillota_I > Bacilli_A > RF39 > UBA660 > CAG-605. The sequence continues at coordinate 3,932 of CAKOSD010000029.1, forward strand.
TCAGTAATACTAAGTTTTAAAGTAGCATCATCATATTCTAAAATAAGCTTACGCATTACCTGCTCTAAACATCTTCTTAAATTACGCAGTCCCGCCTCACACGTATAAGAAACAATAATTTCTTTAATTACTTCATCACTTATTTTAACATCACGACCACTAATCAAATAATTTTTAAAAATAGTAGGTAATAAATATTTTTTAGCAATATCAATCTTTTCTTCTAAAGTATAACTTGATAACTCAATTATTTCTAATCGGTCAAACAAGGCGGGCGGAATATTTTCTATATCGTTGGCGGAGGCGATAAACATTACTTCGGAAATATCAAATGGTTCTTCTAAATAATTATCTGTAAATAAATAATTTTGTTCCGGATCAATTATTTCTAATAAAGCACTCGCCGGATCTCCATTATAATTTTTAACCATTTTATCTATTTCATCCAGCAAAATAACAGGGTTTTTTACCTGACATTTTTTTATCGCCTGCATAATTTTGCCCATGTTACTGCCAAGATAAGTTCTCCGAGATCCCATTAGTTCCGTAACATCATTTAAGCCCCCAACACTTAATTTATAAAATTCGCGATTTAAGGCACTAGCAATCGCAATCGAAATAGAAGTCTTACCAACCCCCGGAGCCCCCACTAAACACAAAATAGGACTTTTTATATTGGGATTGCGACGTTTTAAGGCAACATATTCTAAGATTCTACTCTTAACATTTTCTAAACCATAATGACTCTTAGTTAAGGCTTTGCGGACTTTATCTAAGTCTAACTCCTCTACCCCCGTTTTATTCCAAGGTAAATTTAAGATAGTATCTAAATAATTTTGAACAATTGCTCGTTCCGGATGACCCTCTGGTAAATAATCTAACTTTTTAATTTCTAAGGCTACCTTATTTTTAGTAGGACCCGGCATCACTAAATCATCTAACATATTAAAATAGTCATCTTGAATTTTTTTAGTATCTTTATCTTCGCCTAATTCTTTTTTTATATATTTTAACTTTTCTTTTAAAATATACTCCCTTTGATTAGATTCCATTTCTTCTCTTAAGGTATCTTCAATTTTATAGTCTAATTCACATACTTCTATTTCTACTGAAATATCATAAATTAAGTTAGTAGCCCTTTTTATAGGATCAAACTCATTCATATAATTTATCTTTTTTTCAAAACTTAAAGGAATAAAAGTAGCAACAATATCCGTTAATTTATTTAAATCATTAATCTGAGCAATCTGGGCTAAAACACTATTAGAAATAGTATGCGAAATATTTATATATGTGGTTAAAGTTTTAATTAATTTTCTTTTTAAAGCAGTTTCGGAAACAATATCACTTTTTATATCAGTAATATTGGAAGTAATAGCCATGACAACACTTTTATTATCTTCTAAACATTTATATTTATCAATTTGAACCCTAGTCGTCCCTATTACTGTTAAACGAATATTACCATTCGGTAAATCAATAATGTTTTTAATCGTTCCTATAACCCCAATATTAGGTAAATCATTAATACTAGGTTCCTCTTCTAAAGTATCTCTAGGACAAACTAAAAGCAAATTACCATTATGATGTTTATTGGATATTGTAACCAAAATGTCATCTTTTTTTGTCTCTACTTTAATCTCTTGATTAGGAAGAATGATTAAATCTTTTAGTATCATCACAGGTAGATAATTATTCATACAACCACATCCATTTATAACTAAACTCTATAGTACCAATTTAAGCCCACTTTTACAAGTTTTTTTCCCTATTTTTTCTTTCTTTTTTCATAAGTAAATTAAAATAACCCGTTGTTTATCTTCTAACTTAGTAATTTCCAAGATATTATTAATATATATAATGAAAATAACTATTAAGACTTATTATATTATATAGATATCATAATCATATATTTCACACAAAATTCATGGTAAATTATAGTTTTTTATGGTAAAATTTAATTATGGAGGTTAGATATTTATGAAATTAAATATTAGAGGAAAAAATTTGAGTGTTACACCCGCTATTAAGGAGTATATCGAAAAAAGACTAAGTAAGTTAGATAAATACTTCAAAGATGGTGATAATACTGCTTCCAATGTTATTATCAAAACAAGAGCCAATAAAGATGTTATCGAAGTAACAATCTTAAAAGATTCTACAGTTATTAGAGCCGAAGTTATGGATGATGATTTATATACGGCAATTGATTTGGTAGTAGAAAAATTAGAAAGGCAAATAAGAAAAAACAAAGAAAAATACAATACAATAAGAGCCAAAAAGAATAAAGATTTAGAAAGTATTTTCGAGGATTTTATAGGCGATAAAGAAGAGGCTTGGCCTACGGTAGTTAAAAGAAAAACCATAGATACTTCTAAACCAATGGATATTAATGAGGCTATCTTACAAATGGAATTTGTTTCTCATGACTTCTTTATTTTTAAAGATAGTAAAACCGAACAAATATGTGTTTTATATAAAAGATGTGACGGTAACTACGGCGTTATCGAAGTTAAATAATAAATTAAATGGTTATTAAACCTAAATATAGATATTTTAAAAGAGTGATACTTAAAAAAGTAATTTCACTCTTTTTTTGCTTTTTAAATAGTTAATTTTTTCCTTATTTTTTCTTCTTCTAAATAAGCCTCATAAGCCTCTAAGGGATTAACATCCGGAATACCATTCGGAGTAATTGTAGCCCAACTAATTTGCATGGTCTGCTCTAACCTCAGCAAATTTTTAGCCCCAAAATCTAGGCAATACCCCTCAAAATGAGATAAACAATATTTAACGCTCTCTCTTTGAATTTCAGTTGGCTCCTGATTTTCCAGAACCATTAAATAACTAGGCATCCCCATACTAAGATTATCATTTCTCGTTGGCGAATTTAATAAAACCGTAAACCCCAGCATATTAAAAATCAAGGCCGTATTATAAGGACTAACATCCCCTTCATCTAAAGTTTTAGCAATCTCATTAAAAGGATATAAAGCCTTAGCAATTTCCAATAAAAACACCTTATGTCTTATATCACAATGAATATTTCCATTCTTATAAATATTTCCCTCTTTATCTATTACAAATACTTTTGCATTTACAAAATCATTTTCATTTTCTAAATTCACTACTTCCATAAAAACTCACTTTCAAATTTACTATTATCTATCTTGATTATATAAAGATTTTTAAAGAATTTCTAGTTATTTTCTCTATCTTTTAGAAAAACTTTGAAAAATTAAAAATAATTAGAAGAAAATACTACCATTTTATGATATCATTAATAACGGAGATGGTATTATGCGAAAGAAAAAAAACATTATTTTAGGAGTCTTAATTTGTATCTTAATTATACTAATATGTACTTTACTTTATATTATTGGTAAAAAATCTGATTTTAAAAGTATTGAAGATATAGATTTAACAACTTTAAAAGCCAAGATTGATAATAAAGAAAAATTTGTCTTAGTAATTACTCAGACTGGTTGTTCTCATTGTATGGCTTATTTACCCATTTTAGAAGAAATAGGAGAAGATTATAAATTAACCTTCTATGATCTTAATATGACTAACTTATCCGATGAAGAAAAAGTAGAATTTAATAAATTAGTCCGTATCAGTGGCACTCCCACAACTATTTTTTATACTGATGGCGAAGAACAATCAACCACCACTCGCTTAGTGGGAGAAAAAACTAAAGATAAGATTATTAATCGTTTAAAAAGTGAGGGTTATATAAATGAATAGAATTTTCCAATTTGGGAAGGGGTTATTGGGATTATTTCTGTTTTTCTTTGTTCAACTAGGTTTTCAATTGTTATTTTATAATATCTTAATCAAAAACAACTTAGTCGTTAACAATATATTATATATAATTATGGAATTAATATTAATGGCTATTTTAGCCTTTATGAACAGAAAAAAATTACAAGAAGATTATAGTGATTTTAATGAAAATTATAAAAAATATTTAAAATACGGTTTTAAATTATGGGCAGCAGGTTTAGTAATTATGATGATTAGTAATGGCCTTATTGCTAGTATTATTGGAAGTCTTGCTAATAACGAAGAAATGAATAGACAAATGATTTTAGAATATCCGGTTTATATGATTATTTCAACTATGATTTTTGCACCTTTCATTGAAGAATTAACTTTTAGAGGTAACTTTAAAGATGCTTTTAAAAATAAAAACGCCTTTATTTTCTTTACAGCCTTAGTATTTGCGGGCGTTCATGTTTTAAATGGGATAAGTAGTCCTTTAGAATTACTCTACTTCATACCTTACGGAGCCCTATCTATAGCCTTTGGCAAAACTTATATGGAAACTAATAATATTTATACAACCATGGTTATTCATTCTTTTCATAATAGCCTAAGTATTATTATGTTAATCCTTATGTACTTAGCAGGTTAAGCCTATGAAAAAGAAAGAATTAAAAAAAACAGACGAGTTAAACATAGATGAAACTTTAAAAGATGCCGAGGAAATTAATGAAGACTTTAAGGATGTTACGGCTAAACCAAATAGCAAATTTATTCAGAAAATGATAATTATTATAATTTTCCTCGCCGTTTTTATTCGCTTTTATGGAACTTCAAGAATAGTTACTAAAGAATATAGTATTATTGATACCAATATTTCCAGTGGCTTTGATGGCGCCAAAATAGTCCAAATAAGCGATATTCATTATGGGACAACCGTTAATGAGGCTACTTTAAAGAAATTGGTTACCAAAGTTAACGAATTAAAACCTGATATAATAGTATTTACTGGTGATTTAATTGATAAAGGCATTAATCCGACCGATAAAATTAAAGCCGAAATATCTGTTAATTTAAGTAAACTAACGGCCAGTATTGGTAAATATGCCATTGCTAGTAACGAAGATTTAGAAAATACTGATTTTAACGCCTTAATAACCAATAGTGGCTTTACTCTTTTAGATAACGAAACCAAATTAATCTATAATGATGATGAAAACCCCATCGAATTAGTTGGCTTAAGTAATCCTAATAGTGATGTAAACCTTAGTCCTAATTATAAAATAGCCTTAATCCATAAAC
>CAKOSD010000030.1 GCA_934101745.1 uncultured Bacilli bacterium
GTGGTATAGTTTATGTATAAGTTAAAAATAGATACCGATTTTCCGCTTTCATAGAGTATTAAACTCTATGAAAATAACCAGATTTATACTAAATAAGTATCAAAAAAATGACCTAATTTCTTAAGTCATTTTTATTATTCATTAATGCTACAAGTATAACCACTACTTTCTAAATGCGCTTTTATTTCATCTTGAGTAGTTAAGTTAGCCACATTATCAATAGTAGATTCTTTTATAGCCCGTCTATTTACTTCTTCTAGGGTATAACCATTTGCTTTTAAGCCATCTTTAATACTTACGTAGTCACTATCACTAAGATAAGTTCTTATCACTTTTAAATTACCAGTTTTTAAAATTTTATTAATAGTAAAATTTAAATCATAATTATTACTTTCTAATAAAGTCTTACCATTTTCATCCGTAGTTACACTAGTACCACTACAACTTAGTTTTATTATTTTTTCTATTATAGTTAAATTAATAGTATAATCTTTGGAATTACCTAGATTATCTTTAGCCGTAATACTAGCCGTTATTTCCCCGGGATTTTCAGTATCAATGGGACTAGTTAATTCATAAGTACAATCTGATATATCTTCACACGCTGCTACTAACATATCTTTAGTAATATTAGTACCGGCATCAAATTCTGATACTTCTTTAAAGGTTATAACGGGGGCTGTAGTATCATTAATGGTTATAGTCCCAGTTTTGGTAGTATTTCCATAACTTACTTTATAAGTATAGGTTCCTATTTCATTTTTAACATTTGATAAATCTAAGGTATAATCTGGTTCACTTATATCCGTTAAATTAATATAATTACGAACTGAGGCTGGTATTTCTTCGCCTAATTCAATCGTAACGTTTTTAGTTTCAAAATTACGAGGATTATTTTTAAAGATATAATAATATGTCCCATAACCAACACCGCATAAGGCTAGAACAAAGAAAAAACTTAAAACTATATTAGTTATTAATTCTCTCTTAGTCATTATTCGAACTTTTTTACCATTTTTATTCATTATTTTAGCATTTTTAACACTGATATCAATAGGCTCAGGAAAACTATTATTTAAGATACTAACAGTCCCATTATTAATAGTAGCAACGGTAATAGTCCCTTTTTGAGATTTAGTTACACTAGTTTCTTCTATTTTTATGTTATTAACAGGACTGGTAGGAGCCCCACTAGAATTAGAAACATTTTGAGTATTAGATGCTGTAGTAACATTAGGAGCCCCTATATTTTGAAGACTGGGATTGCTTATTGCAGCAGAATTATTTTGACCAGTAGGATTATTAGGAATACCGGCTGGATTGGAAACCGTATTATTTAAGGGAGTAGTATTTACCCCATTAGTCTGATTATTTACCGGATTACTAACCTGGTTATTTAAGGCTGGATTAGGTATATTCTGGGTATTTACCCCAGGATTATTAACTGGATTATTTAAAGGAGTAGGATTTGCTACACTCCCCGTATTTGGACTATTTGGTATACTACTATTACTATTATTAACATTAGAATTATTTATATTACTAGTACCATTATTCACAAACCTTCACTCCTTATTCTAATATAATTATAAACTAAATAAGTTATTTTGACAACGAAAAAATAGACCCTTATTAACAGTCTATTTGAAATTAATTATTTGAAAAATTACCATTAAACCCTAATTCTTTGGCTAATTTTTTTTCGGTATTTTCAACAGCACTACTATTATATTTTTGCATTAGTTCATCAAGAGTTAAATGATTTAATTTAGTATCAGTAACCATTTGATCAGTAATCTTAGAATTTAAAGTATTAGCCTCACTATCAGTAAGACTAGAAATATCAAAATTATTATATAAGATATTATTTATTAAAGTTTCATTTACTATTTCTAATTTCTTAAAATATGCCAGGCGACTATTTAAGTAATTAAGAAGTTCTAAACTAGTCTTAGTTTTATTAAGTCCATAAAGAAATTCTTGATTATCTTTAGTATAATAAATAGCAGGTACTAAAGTATCATAGGGAAATTGAGATATTTTTTTAATAAAGTAAGCATTCCAATCATAGTTAGCAAATTCTTTTATAATACTTTGAAATTCTTCTTTAGTTTTAGCTCTTTTAACTAAGTTAATTAAGCGATAATATCCGCTTAGATATTTATTTAAAATAGCAATTAATTCGGCGAAGTAAATACCATAACCTGTATTGCTTTCTTTTTCTAAAGTGGCTATAGTTTCGTTAATTCTATTTATAATAAGCATTACTTTATTACCTAGAAAGTATTCATTTTTAGCATTTACTAACTCATCGGGGTTTTTCGTCGTACAAGCAATTAAGTAAGCCGTATTTAATTCGTTTAGTTCATTAACTGTCGATGTTCCGGCTTTTATTTCTTTTTCTATTCTTTTTGATAATACTTGATACATTCCTACTACATCGACGATGGTAGCATCTTTATCAAGTTTTAAAACCTTAAAATAATCCATGGAAAATACGTCCTAAACTAATTTTTCTTTTAGGCATCTTAATAGCATTAAGACGAAGTTCATCACATCTTCTTTTATCTTCTAAGGCTTTAGGACATAGGTTGTCAAAGCCACCATTAGCATAAATTTCAACTAAAGTTTTGGAAGACATATCTTGGCTATTTAAACTGTCTAATTTAGTAGCAACTTTACAGCCCCGACGATAATTATATAATTTTTCATCGCTGAATACTTCATTAGTACTTATAACTCTGTTAGATAAAGCACTAAATTTTAGAATTTTATCCATATTTTCTTCTATAAAATCAGCCACCATATCGACAGTATTTGGTCTTCTAAAAGTCTCAAATAAGCCTTTAAATTCTAAAGTCTTAGTTAAAGGACTAAATTCTTTGGCTCTAATATAATCATTCATCTCTTTAAAAAATTCCGTATTATATACATAGATACCCGCTGTTAATCCCGTCTTTTGAAACATTTTTAAAGTATCTAAATAACTTTTTAATTCATTTAGCATAAAAATTACGAAATCACTATATTTATCATCTACTCTAGGACCATTGTCAGTCTCGACTGATATACTCTTACGCAATTTATTTATTTGCTTTTCTATCCTTTTAATTAGTTCGTTCATCATTATCACTTCTTTCCTTTGGGATTTCCCCTTTTTTACAGTTTGTCTAGTATAGCACATATTTTGGATTTGTCAAATAGTTTTGGTTTGCTGATAGTAAGTTAAATATCATTAATTATTTCAGTAATTAAATAAGCGCTAATTAACGTTGTTAGAACAAAAAAATAGTATTGATAATTGCTAACAATACTACTTAATATATATTTATTATCTACCTAAACTTCTTGAATAATCTTGTTCTTTACCATTTAATCTTGCTAAAACATTTTCAACATCGGACAAATAAATTGAATTAGTTCCAAAATACTCATTCTTAAATACCATTTGGTTTGCCTCATCTTCAGTTAAATATAAACTTAAAGGCATAACTTCATCAAATCTAACATAATCTTCTACCAAAGGATCCTTTATAGTTTGACTAGATACGGCTCTAAAATCACCATGAATTTCAGAATAAGTATAAATATAGATCTCATCCGGTCTAAATTTGTCAATAATCATTGAATAAGCAGCTTCATCATTAACATCAATACCATCAGTCCCAAGCGCTGCAAAATAATTGTCAACACGTGAAATTTGCATATCACGAGTAATAACACGGTACTCTTCACTATCATATTTTTTAATTTTTATTACATATAAATCAATAAGATTGAGTTCTTTATCAGCAGTATTTTGTAATTCTTCTTTTTGCTGTTTTAAGTCCGCAATATCATTTTCTAACTTTTCCTTTTCAGTTTTATATTCAGTTAAATATTTATCAATATCTGTAATAGCATTTGCTGGTACTGACGTTTGATTGGTTAGTTTCTTAATTTCTTTAGCATTATGAATACTTACTCCTAAGGCCCCCGTTGAAGTCATAAGAACAAGTCCTAAACCACCAGCAACAATTTTCTTTTTGAAATCTTCACTTAATTTTAAATTTTTTATCATAAATCCCCCTAAAATGTCTTTTAAACATTTATTGGTGCTTATTTTAACACAAAGTTTGCAATTTGTCAAGATATTTTAATTGAGTTAATCTTTGTATATGTTTAACTTATGATAATGTCTTAATAGTTATCTTTTGAAAATGTCTCAAGTATTATAGACAAAGTTTTCGAGCAAAAAAAAGGATAACCCCTATTTATCAGGAAAGTTATCCTTTTTTACTAAATTTCTTACCTTAACGGTAGGAGAAATATCAGTTTTTAACTTTATTTCATTTTCTAAAACCTTTTTTATCCAATCGCCTTTATGAATATATCTTTTACATAATTTACTTTTAATAAGTTCCGATTTACTTAATTTACTTAGTTCATAGAACTCCTCAATATTCATAGCATAAACAGCATGACCATCAGCCAACATAGAATCAGTTTGTTTATCATAAAATTTATCTAAGACAACACGGCCATTAGGATAAACATAACCAACATAGCCATCAAAGGTTTTCTTACCCTTAATTCTAAAAATAGGATTAGAAGTATCGTATAAACTTTTCTTTGCCATAAAAAGCTCTAATAACTTTTTTTGATGTTGTTCTTTTGTCTCAATATTTAAATCTTTTGTCGAAGTAGTAATATGTTCAATAATATCTTTTTCAAGCGTTTTATCATCTGGGGGTAAAAGTTCCCAGTTAACTTGTAAATCTTGTAAATAACCTTGCATAAATTGGGATACTTCATCTAAATTCATCCCAGTAAAGTCAAAATGAGAAAAATCGATTACTTTTAAGTCTGGGTTTTCAATTAAAATATCTCGATACATTTCATATAAAATCTTAGGAGTTATTACTTTTCCTTCACTAATACCGTAATTAATAGTGCTAAAAGTTCCCCTTTGTGTAATCTTACCATCACTGGCTCCTACTACGATAGAAATATCACTATTCATATAATCCTTATGTTCTTTAAAATAGTTAGAAACATAATATAAATAATTCTGTTTAGAGGCTAAATCAACACTTTTTGCTTGCTTTAAATTACAATAAGCAAAATAAAATTCTAAAGTATCGGTATCATCATCACTTAAAGTACTAAGGTCAATAGGGTTACTATGGATAAAATTAATTATTTTATCTTGATATTTAAGAATATTAGTTATTGCGATAAGACAATCATTTAGATATACTTTAATATTAAAAGAATTAACATATTTTATTAAATCCAAGGCTGTCGTATCATTAAAATAAAAATTACTTTCTTGAATATTTTTATTTAAACTGGCTATTTTATAACTTCTAGAAATTGGATCTAATTTAGTTAAAGGCTCGATAGTGTTTTTCTTAAGGGTATAATATTCTTTTACACAATATAAATAGCCTCGATATAGTACGGGAAATTTCTTTTGTAAATCAGCAGGAGTCTTTAATTTTTTTAATATTTTAAGTTTTAACCAGGCTTCTTCTGTTAAAGCCTTTCTATATTCCGCATCAGAGTTGTAATTTTTCATATTTAGATTAATATTTAAATCTCTTTTAATACTTTCATAAAAACCGTGTTCGGAAATTTCAATTCGACGCTGCAAGGTATTAAAGTCGGTAACAATAGCAATAGCCATATTAAATTCGAGGCCAAACAAGATTTGAGATTGGTAACGGATAAAACCATTGTAATTTTGAAAGGTTTTATTTAAAATTTGTAACATTTTTTCTTGATCTTGGACATTATTTATTAAATCCTCATAATCTAAAATTACGGGTGCATCAATAGGTACGCCTTTATTTATACTAGCATTTATATTCATCTAAATTCCCCCTTTGAATTTAAGTATTCCCTACTTTAGCACGCAATTTACTCATTGTCAAGTTTATTATTGGCGATTATTTTTATCTATGTTTAACTTAAAAATGCCTTAAGTTAATAAGACATTTATTATTTTTAAAACTATTAATTATCCTATGGTGTAAGGATTATTTAAACTACCATCACCACTTACAATCTTAACATCTTCATTTAAATATAAAGAAGGATAGATATTATAAGTAGCAGTTGGATAGATAGCATTTATGGCATTATTACCAGCAATTCGATAAACAAAGCCTTCTTTTTCTTGATAACTATCTAGGACAAAGAACCCATTTTCTTTAGAAAGATATGATTTGGAAGAACAAGTACTAAATTCATTAATCTTAGTATCCTTACAATCATCTTTTAAAGATAAAATATAATCACTAATATTTATTAAGCCGATATTAAAGTGAGCCATATTACCATAGGCGGTATCATTATACCAGTTACTTATAGTTTGTTTATTATCTGTATTAGCATTAAGACGCCAAGTGCCAGTGGTAATCATATTACGAGTTTTATCATTTTTTAACCCCGTTTTAGAAAAATCTAAAGTTAGCGTTTCGTTATTTTTATTAGTATAAGAATAATTGCTTGAAGCATTATAATAAGCCTCATTTAATAGTTTATATATACTGGCTTCTAAAAAATCAAAGCCTCTATTATTATTCCACTCAAATTCAGTTATATCTTGATTAGTAGTAGTATTTTTAGCCGTTAGTGGCGTATCTTTTACTATTTTTAGATTATACTTATGCTTTTTAGTAACATCCGATACTTTACTTACACTTACTATTCGCCATAGTTCACAAGTATTAGTATCAGATTCATTATCACAGTTAAAGTAAATATAATTTAGAGCATCATTACCATAATAACGAAGAATATCATTTTCGTCTAAGTAAGTTTTATTTTTTTCTTTTAAAGTATCAAGACCACTGGTTAGATTTATTAGTTGTTCTCCGGCTGTATCTTCATAGTATAGTTTGCATAGTGAATTTTTGGTAATATTTTCAACATTATAAGTATTATTATCTTTATCTATATTTAAAGTAGTACCATTATTACATTCATAACTAGTTATATTAAGACCAGCTATATTACTTTTAGTATTATTTATATAATATTCATAAGTTATTTTAGGGTTTCTAGTTAGAATGAAGATAATTATACCAATAACTGCTACGAAGAGGAGGGCTATTATAATAATAGTCCTAGTCTTTTTAGCATTTTTATTTAGGGAAGTTTTTTTCTTATTTTTCATTTTTACCTCCATTTGTTATCACCACATTTATAGTAGCCATCTGAAACGGTTGTATCAGTATAACCATCACATACTTCGTTTACATGACCACAGTCGCCCGTACTTCCAGAACCGCCACTACTCCAATTACAACCAGTATAATTACCATAATCAGGATCGTAGGTACCATAGTTACCACCTTCACCAGGTCCACCGCAGTTATCGCCATCTGGCATCGTATAGTTTTTACCATCTTCACAGTTTGTTACTTCGCCATGAGTACTACTACAAGTTGATTCAGTATGAGTTTGTTCACAGTATTGTTCTTCTTCATAACGATAGAAGTTTTTAGAGGCATTACTAGTATTTCCAGCCTCATCGGTACAAGTACCTATCATCGTATAATTAGTTCTATTTCGAGCAGTTGAATCACTATCTAAATTATAAATAGAACCATACTTACTACCTATTTTATAACTAACATTAGTTGTCATATTATCAGAGCATACTAACTCGGCTTCGGTAGTTGATACATCATCATATTCTTGACGACTACTAGTACTTACAATTTCTGAAACCTTGTTACCTTTATTTTTTAAATAATTAATCAAACTATTGTTATCACTTAAATTATTGTTATCCCAAGTACTACAAGAGATATTTTCTGTCTTTTTTTCATCACTGCAAAAAATCAGAAAACAGCTTTGATTGCCGGTTTTATATTTAACTTGGTAGTCGTCGCAATGATGGGTGGTTTTCATTCTTAAATTAGCAGACGGAGGTGTTACATCTCTTCTAATACTTTGGGAAGTACAACTACCACTTAAGCCGGCCTCATTAGTAACATAACCACTTACATTAATATAATTAGTATCATATGTTAAAGTATAAGAGTTATCATAAGTAGCGCCATTAGGGACAGATATTTTACGAGCACTAATGCCTACACCTGAGGTACTCATAGAAACTGTTACATTAGAACGATACCAATTGTTGTTACCTTTATTACCACTTATTTGTAGAGAACAAGTAGGAGGGGTGGTAAGGCGTCTTGCCCAGCTACTACAAGAAGCACTAGTACCAGCAGCATTAGTAACAGAACCATTTATTGCTATTCCTTCAGTATCCCAGTTAACTGTATAATTACTAGAGTTATTATTAGTTATTTTACTACTAACTATATGGGAAGATGAAGAACCAATACTGGCATTGATATTTGATATATACCAATTATTTTGACCAATGGTGCCCTCTAAATTAACAGAACAACTTGGCGTTTGAGCAAGTCTTTTTGTCCAGTTAGAACAACTTCCTTTTAAACCCGCTTCATTTACAACTTCGCCACTTACGGTCGTACCATCATTATCCCAATTAATAACGTACCTATCACTATTATTATTAGTTATTTTTTTACTTGAAACGTGAGGCGAATTAGAATTTATGGTATTAGTTATATCACTAGTATACCAATCACTCCAGCCTTTATTACCACTAGCATTAATGCTACAACTTGGCGCGGTGGCTAGTCTTTTAACCGATTTACTACAATCTCTTTGGTTACCGGCATTGTCCATAACTATACCATAATAAGTTATCCCATCCGTATCCCAAGTTAAATCCTGTCTATTACTATTATTATAATTAGCACTATTGGCATTTAAACCATATCCAGCCACACCACTAGTAGCATCACTGGAAGCAAAACTCATCGCTACATTACTAGTGTACCAATTATTTTGACCCATGGTTCCACTGGCATTAACATTACAACTTGGGGCCTCGGTATCACGCTTAACACTAATACTACAGTCTCCGGTTAAACCTGCATCATTCGTAA
>CAKOSD010000031.1 GCA_934101745.1 uncultured Bacilli bacterium
TAATGGTACTGCTGCTGATGTTGCTGGTCAATTTACTTTAACTGTAACACCAAATATTGATTCTACATTTGGTAACGATGTTGTATGGAGTTTATATAAATCTGATTCTGCTATCACTTGTCAAAAACCAGTAACTAGTACTACACCTGGACCTAATGGTAATCAAATTTCTCAAACTACAAGTTGTAGTGATGTATCAAAATTAACTGCATTAATTTCTAATGATACTACAACTGCAAATACTGCTAAAACAACTGCAACTTTAACTGCACCTAACGGTGGTACTGCTAAATATTATTTAGTTGCTGAATACAAAAATAATGCCAGTGCTTCCCAAAATGCTGCTCAAGGTAAATCATTTGGTTTCACTGTAAGTGCTAAACAAGTTGATAATACAACTAAATAGTAGTATTTACTTAAGACTTAACGATTAAATGTTAGGTCTTTTTTTGATTCTAAATAAAAATTTTTAGAAATGACCTAGATAGAAAAATTCTGTGTTATGGGAAAATATTATTCTAATAGGTATCAAAGTTGGAACTATGGAAGTACATTATTTTTAATTAATTACTTACTTTTATCAATATCATTGGCTTGCGTTACAGCCTTAACTGCTAATATTTTTATAATAATATTAGCAATAATTATAACTATTTTTGCAACTAATATTCTGTTAAATATATAACCGACCTGAAGGAAAATTACCGGTTTTTTCGCCAAAAAAACGGTAATTTTTAAATGAACAGTCTGGACATCTTAAAAGAAATAGTCCATTTATGACTGCATTAATATAAAAAAATTAACTTTTCAAAAATAAAAATTAGGGAAAATAGACTGATATAGTTCTTGAATAAAAGTAATAATTTTGCTATTATTATACTCGGTGATATCGTATGAAGAATAATAAAGGTGTGGAGAAAAAAATATATACGGGATTAATGGCATTTCTTCTTTTAATTGGAGTAATTGCCTTGACAGCTACTACATCTTACGCTTATTTCGTAGCAAAATTTACAGTATTAAATCCTGATAATTCTAACAGCAAATTTACATCAGCCAATATTTCAGCAACCTATAGCGATGGTGAGGCTATAAATTTAAAAAACGCTATACCAGGAATCTCGACTGCCGTTAAAACCATAAAATTTACTAATACCGGAACGGTTCCAATTACATATAAAATAAATTGGAAAACTATAACTAATACCGGCATTACTGGCTTAAAATATACTATATCATGTACAGATTCCAAAACAACAGGCACAGGAAGTAACCTAAATATGCCATCTTCACCAACAACCTTAATATCCGGAACTCTTGCTGTAAGTGGCTCTAATACTTGTCAATTACAAATACACTATACCGATACTGATCAAGACCAATCAAATGAAATGAGCAAGACTTTTAGCGCTTCCCTAGAAGCCGTAGCATCGACTGAATAATGAGGCTAAAATGATAAATCAAAGAGAATCAGAACAAATAAAAGGAAAATTTTTAACTAAATTACGAGAATATATAAAAAAAGATGAAAAAGAACGCAACTTAGTTTTAGCACTTATGGTTTCCTGTTTTATAGTAGCCCTAATATTTACCATTATATCTTCTGTAATGATATATATATCGTTTAAAAAAAGCGTAAAAGCCCCAACCGATAGCGGAAATCGAATTGAAATTGTAGAAGGAGAGAGTACAAATGAATAATAAAGATAAAGATAAAACTACAATAGAGATGCCAAAAATCAAAGATGATATAAGTTCTAAGAAAATAAATAATAATAACATAGAAAAAAAAGATGATAGAACGATTAAAAAAATTATAATGACCATTATTATTATCATTATTATATTACTTTTAATAATTGGATGTTGTGCTTCTAGAAAACCTAGATTTTGGCTAAATATAGATATTAATAAAGACAATGTTCCTGAGATTAATTTGGATATAAATGGCAATGGTAAGTGTGATGTTAACTGTTCTAAATGGTTTAGTAAGAAACCATATGTTAATGTAACATATAGTAAAACTAACTTAGAGGAAGTATTCTTTAATATTGATACAGATGGCGATGGTAAGCCTGATAAGAATTTAATTAATCAAGATACCAATGGCGATGGCATCTGTGATTTAAATTGCGATACGGATAATGATGGCTGGCCAGATATAAACATAGATATTGATGGGGATGGCATAGCTGATATTAATATTGATACTGATGGTGATGGTAAACCTGATACTAATATTGATACTAATGATAATGCTAAGCCTGATTTAAATTTAGATATTAATAAAGATGGTAAACCAGATATAAATGTTGATACCAATGGCGATGGTAAGCCTGATAAAAATCTAATTAATCAAGACACTAACGGTGATGGTATCTGTGATTTAAATTGTGATACTGATGGTGATGAATGGCCGGATATAAATATTGATATTGATGGTGATGGTAAACCAGACCTTAACATTGATACGACAGGCAATGGTAAACCAGATATGAATTTAGATATCAATAAAGATGGTAAACCCGATGTAAATGTCGACACTACTGGTGATGATAAACCTAATAAAAATTTAATTAATCAAGATACAAATGGCGATGGTAAATGTGATTTAAACTGTGATACCGATGGTGATGGTTGGCCTGATTTAAATATTGACATTGATGGTGATGGCAAACCCGACTTAAATATTGATACTAACGGTGATGGTAAACCTGATACTAATTTAGATATCAATAAAGATGGTAAGCCTGATGTAAATGTTGATACTAACGGTGATGGCAAACCTGACAAAAACTTAATGAATCAAGATACTAACGGTGATGGTAAATGTGATTTGAATTGTGATACCGATAATGATGGCTGGCCTGATTTAAATATTGACATTGATGGCGATGGCAAACCTGATTTAAATATTGATACTAATGGCAATGGCAAACCAGATATGAATTTAGATATCAATAAAGATGGCAAACCAAATGTCAATGTTGATAAAAATAAAGACGGCAAAGCCGATTGGAATAAAATTAATCAAGACACTAATGGCGATGGTAAATGTGATTTGAACTGCGATACTGATGGCGATGAGTGGCCGGATATAAATATTGATTTAGATGGTGATGGTAAGCCTGACCTTAACATTGATACTGATAATGACAATATCTGCGATGTTAATTGTGATACCGATAAAGATGGTAAGGCGGATATCAACATTGATACTAATAACAATGGGCAACCCGATATGAATTTAGATATCAATAAAGACGGCAAAGCCGATATAAATGTTGATAAAGACAAAGATGGCAAAGTCGATTGGAATAAAATTAATCAAGATACTAATGGCGATGGAATCTGTGATTTAAACTGTGATATCGATAACGATGAATGGCCAGATCGTAACATTGATATAGATGGTGATGGTAAACCTGATTTAAACATTGATACCGATGGCAACGGCAAACCCGATACCAACTTAGATATCAATAAAGATGGCAAACCAAATGTTAATGTCGATACTGATGGTGACGGTAAAGCAGATTGGAATAAAATTAATCAAGACACTAATAGTGACGGTAAATGTGATTTAAACTGTGATACTGATAATGATGAATGGCCTGATGTAAATATTGATTTAGATGGCGATGGTAAACCTGATTTAAACATTGATACCAATGGTAACGGTAAACCTGATACTAACTTAGATATTAATAAAGATGGTAAGCCAAATGTTAATGTCGATACTACTGGTGATGGCAAAGCCGATTGGAATAAAATCAACCAAGATACCAACGGTGATGGTAAATGCGATTTAAATTGTGATACTAATGGCGATGAGTGGCCGGATACAAATATTGATTTAGATGGTAATGGTAAGGCTGATTTAAATATCGATACTAATGGCGATGGCAAATGCGATTTAAACTGCGATACCAACAATGACGGCAAATGCGATTATAATTGCGATACCAATGGTGATGGTAAATGTGATACTAAATGTAATGAAGTAGAAATAATTTTAGGTCAAAATTTCTTCATTGAAGACATTATCGTTCTAAAAGCCGAAGATGTAGGACCAGGTTGGAGTGGTAAACAAGTATTTAAAATCAAAAACAATAGTAGTGATACCGTTCGCTATACTCTAAATTGGAAAAATGTTATAAATACCTTTACCGAACAAAATAACTTAGATTATACTTTAACCAGAAATGATAAAATAATTGGTTTTTCTAAGGCTCCATATATTGAATCACCATTAATTGAAAATGAAGTAATCGCTCCCAACTCAGAAAATACTTATGTAATTAATTATGAATTTAAAGAGACATATCAAGATCAAAATATTGATCAAGGTAAGTTATTTAGTACAAACTTAGAAATAGTAGTTAAATAGATAGAAAGGACAATCTAAAATGAATAGAAAAAATAATGGTAAAAAATCTATTTTCAAAATAATCGCAGACATATTTACTTGGACCATTTTTGCTATCTTAATGTTAGTAGCGGCCTTTCTAATCTATTATGTAATTGCTAATAACATCTATGCTAGAAAAGGGGAAAGATTTAAACCAATTGTTTCCCTATATACAATTATATCCGGCTCGATGTTACCAACCATTAAAGTTTATGATGTCGTTGTCAATCTAAGAATAGATGAGCCTAGTCAGTTACATGAAGGTGATGTAATAACCTTTATTTCTCAAAGTAAAATTAATTATGGCGATACCATAACTCATAGAATTAATAAAATAACTTATGATAATGGCACATATTACTTTACAACCAAGGGTGATAATAACTTAGTACCCGATGAAACTCCAGTAGAATTTAGTAATATTATTGGAAAAGTAATTCTAAAAGTTCCCCAATTAGGACAAGCTCAGTTCTTCCTACTTAAACAAGGACCTAAATTATTTCTAATTTTGATACCTTCTTTTGGCATTTTAATCTATGATTTATTAAAAATGTTAAATTTGTTTGATACTAAAAAGAAAGTTGACAAATCATTAGAATCAAAAGAAAATAAATTATCTAAACAAGAAGAAGAAGAATTAAAAGAAAAAATCAGAAAACGTTTAGTAGAAAATGATACTGCCAATAGTTCTTTAGAAACTAAAGAAGAAGTAATTATTGCTAAAACTTCTGATAAAAAAGAAAATGAAGAAGAAAAAATAGAAAAAACTATTTCAAATAATGAATTAGAAGATAAAGATAATAATATTACTGAAAAAGAAGACAATAAGGATGAAAATATTAAAGAAACTTCTAAGCAAATAGATTTAAAATCTAAAGAGGATACTTCAAGTGCTAATTTAGAACTTGAAAAAGATATTAATTCTAAAACAGAAACATCTTTGAAGACAAATAATAATTCTAAAAACAAACAAAATAATTCTAAAACTAAACAAAGTAATAAAAATAATTCTAGTAGAAATAAGAAGAATTATAATAACCGTAACAACACCAATAATAAAAATAAAAAGAATAATAATAATTCTAAAAAAAACAATAACCAAACAAAAAAAGAAAAAGATAATACTAATTTAGATATTGATGTTGATAAAGTATTAAAAAAAATAAAAGATAAAAATTATTAAAATAAAACCTACAGTATGCCATCATATTGTAGGTTTTTAAAATCTAAATGTCTCAATTTTTTAAATAATTCATATATTAGTAGCAGGTGATATATATGAATTTTAATGATGAATTTTTTAATAAAGTTGAAAAGAAAACTAAAGTGAATAAAAAAACAATATTAGACTTAGCAGAAAAACTTAATAATGGTAATATGAAAAATGAAAATACTATAAGAGAAGTTATTAATACTCTTTCAAAAATGACTGGTAAAAATATTAGTAAGGAAAAAGAAGATAAGATTATTGAAACTGTTCTAAAGGATAGAGTGCCAAAAAGTATCGATAAAATGTTTTAATTACTATACTACTTGTGATATAATTGTTTAATAGATGTGAGGCAATTATATGAATATGAATAAAATGGCAAAATTTTTAAAAGAATTGAGAGAAGAAAGAGGTATAACACAAGAGCAACTAGGTGAGGCTTTAAATGTTAGTAGATCTTTGGTATCAAAATGGGAAAATGGCAATAAAGTTCCCGCTGTCGATTGCTTAACTATGTTATCAAAATTTTATGATATTACGATTGATGAAATAATATATGGTGAGAAGAAGAACCAAGATAATGCCGAAGATATAGATTTATTATCAGCGATGATTATGATCGATAGTCGTCGTAAATTTAAATTTTTAATTGGGGTTATTTTAGTATTGGCCTTCTTATTATTTGGTGTATACTTTATATTTAATTATAACTCTATAAAAGTTTACAGTGTTGGTGCTAAAAGTGAAAACTTCGATGTCAAAAATACTTTAATGATTATTTCAAAAAATAAATCATATATTAAATTTGGTAATATTACTGATTCTAATGGCGATGATACTTCTTATGATAAGTATAAGTTTTATGCTAAAGATGGGGATAAGATTATTGTATTAAGTGGTAGAGAAGACGGTGAGATAGTTAGAAATTTTGATGATAAGGATAACTATCTAAACTTTAATAATTTAGGAAAGTATATTGACGATTTATATGTTGATATTTATTATGATGATAAAGTTGAAACTGTAAAATTAGATGCTACTTTAGAAATGGCTAATAATAAAATTTTCAATATTAATAATTCTGATGGTAGTAGTATTATAAAAACTAAGACTAACAAGAGTAATCCTAATTTACCTAAATTTATTGCTGAAAATTTTACTTATGATGAAGAAAATGATTTATATAAATATGAGACCAATGAAGGAGAGACAAAATTAACTTTCGAGTATGATGCCAATACTAAATCATTAACAGAAACGACTGAGAAGCATAAAATTATATACGACGACGGTTCTAAAAATCTAATTATATACGATAATAACAAAGGCACATTTAATAAAATATTGATTTATAATTATAAAGATAATGCATGTATATACGGTGAATGTGAAAAACATCAGAAATTAATTGCTGATTTCACCAGTAATTATAGGCATATGCTCGATATTTAACGATGTGACGGAGCGGAACGCTCATTTTCTTCAGACTGTGATACAATGAAAGCATGGAAAGGAGAAGATGCAAGTGAAGAAGTTATTATCGCTGATGGTACTTTCTACTGCCATAATGGGTATGGGCAAAGTAAGTGCCGAAGCAACTAATAATATTTATTATACTAATCAAAATGGTATTAACTTAACGGAAAAAGAATATAATCTTGTCAAAAATATGTTTGATGAACATTTTGTTGAAATAATGAATCAAGAAGATTATGAGCATATTAGTCGTCTTGATGTTAATAATAGACAAGTCGAATTAACTATTAAAGAACCAGATTATATTCAATCCAGAACCTCGTCTTTCGTTGAAACTCAAGGTAAAAAACTAGTTATTGGTAAGTCATGCTATGGCAATGGTTGTGCAATAATAATGACTAATACCTGGAAATATGTTCCTAAAGTAAAAAGCTATGATGTTATCGGTGCCATGTTTTCAAATACGTCACTTTCTAGCGATGGATACGTTACGACTTTTAAATTTGATGGCGTAAATCATACCTGCAATAACTATGTAAAAAAATCTGATGGTATCGGTTGTTCTTACAAATTAGATTCTAAGGCAACTCAAGAATTCTATACCTACATGAACTTTGATGTTTATCCTAATGGATTAGTATATGGTAGTTATCAACATGCGACTAGTTCAGTTACACTAAGTCAAAGTAAAAATTATACGTTCCATATAAATGGATACGGAAATGTTTTCTTATTTAATACTACTAAAGCCAGAGATTCTTACGATGGCATGGGTGGCGTTTCAATTTATGTATAGTAATTTAAAAAATGATGCTATATACGAAACTATAAGAAAACAGCAAAAACAACAACTATGCAAGTTAAGAGAAAGTTTAAAAAAATATAAAAGTATTAGTCTAAATCAAATAGACACCAAAGATTTAGTATATTATTTAGGAGCCACGAAAGGAGAGAAGTTGTCAGTTAAAACTCACTAAAGGCTAAAAGTAATAATATACGTAGAATCTATAAAAAAAATAATTTATATACAGAAAAAGAATCAAGTTTTTAAATACACTTGATTCTTTTTAAGGTTCTATAAAACTAATTATTTATTTTCTTTAATTTCCATAATAACAGGAATGATAGTAGGTCTACGTCCTGTTAAATTATTAATAAAAGGATGTAATTCTAAAATTATGGTATTTCTTAAATCAACATAATTATAATCATTATTCTTTAAATAGTTTATAACCGTTTCGCTAATTTTTCTTTCAATAGAATTAATTAATTCTATATTTTCATTAACTAAGACAAAACCTCTAGTCGTTACATTTGGTTTAATTAATAATTTTTTAGTAAAAGGATTAATATTAAGAATAGTAACAAGAATACCATCTTTACTCATTAACTTACGGTCTTTAATGACAACTGAACCAATATCACCAATTCTAGAGCCGTCCACATAAACATCCCCAGCCTGGATATTTGGTCCTTTTCGAACTCCTTTTTTATCTAAAATTAAAGTTTCGCCATTTTGCATTACAAAAGTATTTTCTGCTTTTACTCCACATAAAGCGGCGGTTTCAGCTTGCTTTTTTAACATGCGATATTCACCATGCATGGGCATGAAATATTCTGGCTTGATTAAACGTAACATTAATTTTTGCTCCTCTTGATTAGCATGCCCAGAAGTATGAACATTACTTAAATCTTGATTAGTAAATACTTTAACCCCTTTTAAATATAATTTGTTGATAACATTATTGATACTAGAGGCATTTCCTGGAATCGCACTTGATGAAAATACTACTAAATCATCAGGTAATAAACTTATCTGTTTATGGGTACCATTGGCAATTCTTGATAAAGCTGCTAAAGGT
>CAKOSD010000032.1 GCA_934101745.1 uncultured Bacilli bacterium
AGGATGAATAGCAAAAGTTTTTTCCTCATTTAAATTGGAAATATACTTAACAACATTTAATAATTCCTCCCCTTGTGCCACTTGATTTTCTTCTTTTTTTAGAGTATTAAAGGAACGAATAGCCCGTCCAACATTATCAATATAGACAATAGAATCATCTATTTTAACTTTTAAAACATCTGCCGGATAATACTTAGCCCCACACCATGCCGACTGACCTAAATTATAGTAATCATTATTTCCAACTTGTAAGTAGAAAGAACCAGTTTGCTTTAAAAAGGCAGCATCAGGACGCTTTAAAACTTCCATCGAATCGCTCTTATCCTGAACTTTCAAACATACTTTAAACTTTGAGTTAGACCAAATTTGATCATTTACAACCCCACTAGGTTTCTGGGTGGCTAAAATTAAATGAATACCTAAAGAACGCCCAATACGCGAAGTAGAAATTAATTGTTCCATAAACTCTGATTGTTGTTGCTTTAATTCAGCAAACTCATCACATATAATTAATAAATGACTTAATGGTTCACTAACTAAACCAGCCCGATACAACTCTTGATATTTATAAATATTCATAGAACTTTCTTTTAATTTTTCTCTGGTATCATTAAATATGGCTTGACGACGTCTTAACTCTGAATCAATAGCCGCTATCGAACGATAAATTTCCGATTTATCCAGGTTAGTAATCGTCCCAACTAAGTGCGGAAGTTTAATACCTAGTTCTTGATTTAAGAAACTCATGGCAAGACCACCACCCTTATAATCGATAAGAACAAATTGAACTTCTTCGGGGCTAAAATTAACCGCTAAGGACAAAATATAAGTAATAATCCATTCTGATTTACCGGAACCAGTAGTCCCCGCTACTAAACCATGGGGTCCATAAGCCTTTTCATGAATATCCATTTTAAAAACTTCGCCATTTTGGTCAATACCAATTGGAACCGATAATGATAAAACGGGGTTATTATTCGTCCATCTTTCTAAACTATTTAACTGCTCTACACGACTCAAATTATATAATTCTAAGAACGTAAGTGATGTTGGTAACTCATATTTTTCCTTTTCCACTTGAACTGGAATATTAGCCAATTTTTGAACTTGCGAATAAATATGAATTTCATCTTTATTATTAAAATCAGCCTTAAATACTCTTTGGTCTTTATTTATCTGGCTTGTCATAATAGCCGATTCTGTTTCATTAACCACAATAAAATCAGAAATTTCACTAGGAAGAGAAGTAATACTATCTGATGTCATAATTATTGAAAAGCCTACATTTTGTTTATATCTTAAAATCTTACTTACCAAAGATACATTTCTAGAAGTTACAATATCATCTATGAAAAATAAATAATATGGACGATAATTAGTAAAACGCTTACGGAAATAATTTTCATCCCCATTATCCTCCACAACCTCGGATTCACTATTGGCCACTCTGGCATCGAATTTTTTCTCCAACTCACTGGCTATAATAGAAAATTCTTCAACCGTCGTAGCAAAATAACGGAGATTCTTCTGATTATCCCAACAGTGAGGTGCTATTCTTAAATAATCAAAACGTTCCGGATGTTTCGAAAATACTACTATTTTTAAATCAGTATAAGAATGAAAAGTTAACATTTCTAAAAATAGACAATCTAAGAAAGGATTAATTATTGCCTCTTCCCCCACAATGGCATTAACACTATGATCTGTAAAATTATAACTTACCGGAACATCTTCGATAAATAAAGAATCTTTAACAATATCTTTAGTCTTTCTAAGCAAGTTATCCTCATCTTCTAAAGTAAACTTTTCCTCTGGAATATTAATTCTTATTTTGGTATAAGTTCTTCCTATTCCCAAACGAATATCTAAAAAATCTTCATGGTCAATACTACGTTGCCATAACTCCTTCGTTTTATTATCAATGATACTAATACACTTATCTGCTGAAGGAAAGTTATTAATAATGATACTTCTTTGTTCATCTTTTATTTCATTAATTTGTTTTCTCTTATCTTCTAAATATTTAGTATATTTACTCTGTCTTAAAGCCTCCCTTTTCTTTCTTCTTTTACTAGCAATAATTCTAGTAATAGTAGGCCATAATAAGGCTCCTAAAACGGTAATTCCTACTGTCACTAAAGAAATAATTAACCGATAATTTGACCCTTCTCCTGTTACATAATATCCTAAATAACTAATCATTGTTAACACGGAAGTACTTATCATTGTAAGTTGGGGCCCGATAACTAAGATAAAAGGAGTTTCATCCTCTGGAGTCGGTGCCGGCGGTTCATCAACAATTACTAATCCCTCTTGCACTATATAATTTAGTCTTGGCGCCTTAAAAAAATAATCATTCTTACTAAATAACGGTAATTCTTCTACTTTTCGTTTCTGATAATCTTCTAGTTTATTACCATCAGCGGCAAAAGTTCGGTAATTTAAATTAGTCGTATTAACAGTTAACTTTTTACCCGGTTGATTAATAATTAACCAATTGCCAAAAAAGATTATTTTCAAACCATAATATAAAACATAATCACCACTTAAACAAACATTAACATCTTTTAAATTACCATGCGAATTAAAAAAATGATTAGAGGCAGTACTAATACTAAAACGACCATTATTAACCATAGAAATATTTAAAATATCATTACCATTATTAGTACGACCATCATAAGGATAAAAAATATCACAGTTAGAACTATTACCCACGGTAATGGCCGTAAACATTTCTAATATCTTCACGTTTTCATCATAACGAGGAATAGAAGTTAAAATAAAATTAGCATTATCATAACTAGAAAAAATACTATAACATTTAAAAGTTTCTAAATCATTACTATCATTCACAATATCATTAGAAACATAATCTTTACTTAAATTAATTTTCCATGCCCCATTAACACCAGTAATATTTCCAAGTAAATTATCCTTTATTTTTAAAGGATACATACCACTTATTTCTTTGGGTAAATTTAATTTTTCAAATATATCATTAAAAAAGATAAAAACTATCATAATAAAAACCTCTACTATTCTTATATTTATAAGTATAACACATAAAACTATCTATTCCCAGAAAAATAATCTCCCTTAATTTCAAATTTAAGCTATAATATAAGCGAGTGTGATTTAAATGTCTAAAATTAAATATTTATATTTTTTCCTTTTATTATTTTTTCCTATCTACGTATTAGCCTTAGAATATCCGGTTAATCATTATACTAACGCCGTTATATATGATTTAACTGATGATAAAGCCTTATATGAATTAAATGCAAACCAGAAAGCCTCAGTTGCCTCTTTAACGAAGATTCTTACTGTTATAACCGCTATTGAAAACATTAAAGACTTTAATACCAAAATAACCTATACTAAAGAAATGCAAAATCTCGTCAGATATGATACTTCCAGGGCAGGTTTAAAAATTGATGATGAAATAACTTTAAAAGATTTATTATATGCTACTATCCTTCCTTCCGGAGCCGATGCTGCCATTGCCTTAGCCCTATCTATAAAAAATACCATTCCTGAATTTGTTAATTTAATGAATGAAAAAGTCCAAAACCTGGAAATGACTAATTCTTCATTTACCAATGTCGTGGGTCTTGATGATACTAATCACTACAGTACTGCTAATGATATATTAAAGATCTTAAAATACGCTCTTAAAAACCCCATTTTTAAAAGTATTTATACCACTAAAGAATATACTCTAACCAATGGTCTTAAAGTAAGCAGTACTCTTAATATATATAATAAAAACATTAACCTTAACTTAGACCGTATTAAAGGCAGCAAAACAGGTTACACAAATAAGGCTAATCTTTGTATTAGTACTCTTATAGAATCTAATAATCATGATATATTAATTATTACTTTAAATACTCCTAAAACTAATGATTCCTACCTTTTAAAAGATACTATATCCTTAATTGATTTTTTAGATAACAATTATAATAATCAAATAATATATACCCAAGATGATATCATAACTACCATAAAGATACTTAATAATAAAAATCTCTACAATATTAAACCTCTTAACAATATCTATGCTTATCTTCCTAATGATTACCAAAAGAAAGATATTAAAGCCGAATATTTAGGAAAAGAAACTATTCATCTTAAAGACTTTAAAAATAACCAAATAGGACTTATTAACTATTATTATCAAGATAATCTAATTTTCTCTGAACCCGTCTATATTAACTTAGATACTTATAAAAACAAATTATTAATATTATCATTCTTATCTTTATTTCTTATTCTAACTATCTTAACAAAAATTATCTTTATCATAAAAAGATGACCGAAGTCATCTAGAAATATTATCTATTTTAAACTAATACTATTCATAATACTATCTTTGTAAGAATTACAAATATCTAAATTATTTTTACCACTTTCATAACTTACTACATATACTTTATCATCTTTACTCATAAGATAATAATATTCCGTAGAAAAAGAATCAACATTAGAAAAACTATACCAATTAATATTATTTATTTTTGTTGTGGTTACCGAAGTTTCCAAACTATCTTTAACATAATATTTTTGCATAGCCTTAGCAAGACCTTCCGCACTTTTATACCCATTAGGACTATAAAATGAAAACTTACAATCGCCAAATGTTTGGTTACTGTCTAACTCATAATTAAAGTGATAATCACTACTTCCCCAGAATGAATCTTCAGAAAAACCACTTGGTATCGCAATATTAAAAGTATTATTAATATTTATCCCGGTATTATAAGATATAACCCCATCAAATGTATAATTTTCATTTGAATCGTTACTAATATTATTAGAATCATCATTGCTTTCATTATTATTTGTATTATTATTTGTATTATTATTATTATTATTATCAGTTACATTCCACTTTATATTACTAAGAATATTTTTAAAGAAACTAACAGTTCCCGTTATCATAGAAATAATTAAGGCAATAGTAGTAATAGTACCTGTAACATACATAGCAAGCGCTAATAAATCCTTACTAACTCCCCCGGTAATTTTACTTGCTAAAACTAAACCATCTTTACTTACATTTGCATTTTCACTCTTAATTTTATTAACCTTTTTACTTGCCTCTTGTAAATAAAATTTATTAACAAATAAGGCTAAAACTACTCTTAAAACAAGTCCAAACCAAAAGCCAATTTTTATAAAATTCGTTAAAATTGTTTCTACAACACATAAACCAATTCCATACCAAAACATTTTTCTATAGGCTAAATATAAAGGTCCGAATAATAAAGCCCAAATATTGAATTTACCGTTCTTAAATTTGTCGTACTTAGTTCCAACATAAGCATTAATTAGTTCCTCATCATCAGGATTGATAACATTGTCTTTATTTTCATAGGCTTTCTCATTAGTATCCGTATTATTCTGATTAATATTTATACTATTATCCGGTGTATTTACTTGAATCTGGTTAGTATCAATGCTCATATTGTTTTGATTTACCTCATTAGAAACAACAATACTATTAAAATCATTAGGAATAACCTGATTAGAAACGGAACTTTGATTTTGAACATCAACTGGATTAAAACCAGCATTACCATTATCAATAACAATTCCAACACCTACAGAACTATCAGGATTTACTGGCTCTGGATTAACTGGTACCGTGTTAACAGTATTACCATCTTGATTTATAACATTAGAGTTAACATCAATAGCATTTGAAACCGGATTTTGAATATCTACTTGACTGTTAGTAGCGCCTAAAACTACGTTGTTTGATGCTTCGTTTTGAACGCTGTTAATATCAATATTACCAAAAGCGCCCATATTATTTTCTGTTCCATTGGCACCTTGAACATTTTCACCATTCAAGTTAACATTATTATTATTAGAAAATGTATTAACATTATCATTAACCTGGAAAGTAGGAACATCTGGCGTACTATTTCCGTTAAAAGTAATTTCACTTGGATTTATATTGTTAATACTATTATTATCAACATTACCGCTTGGCAAAGTACCATTTGGCATTTGCATAGAAGATACTCCACTTCCACTACCAAAAACATCTTCTACCCTAACACTTGCCGAAGCATCTATACTAGAAACTTGACTATTATTTGCATTATTATTATCAAAATTAACACTTTCATTAACATTTGGCTCCGCCGAAGAAAGATTAGCACTTGCCCCATTTAATATTTGACTATTATTAAAATTTGTATTTTCTAAACTTCCATTATTTCCCTGATTATTACTAGCACCAGTTCCAAAAATATCATCTACTGAAGGAACTTGATTATTATTATTATTCATATATTTTAAACTCCTCTATTATATCCATTTTATCACACAATAAAATTTTAAAAAAGGAAAAATTTAAAACATAAAATTAACCTTGCAATTATTTAGAAAATTAAACAGCCACATAAAAAAAGCATTCCTCCAAAGAAATGCCCTCTTTATTAATCAAAGTCTTTTAAACAATACTTATCTATATCATAAGTAATATAATCAAAATGGCGTCCCTGATGTGATTTGAACACACGACCTATCGCTTAGGAGGCGATTGCTCTATCCAGCTGAGCTACAAGGACAAAAAAAGGATTTTTTTATTGTTGCATCCTTATACTTACAACATTATAAATAAATATTAAATAAATACCTAATCTTAATGAAACTTTAAATCTTAACATTTCATAAGTAGCCACTAACTTATCACTAATAGAAACTAAGTAAGAACCTATATATTTAGGTTTATCTTTAGTATGGGGATACATATGTTTAACAATAATATCCTCTTCTAAACTAGTTAAATTATAATACTTAGAAGCCTCCTTTAAAGCAGCCTTAGGATGCTTACTTAGTTTTTCATAAGCATCATACTCAGTTAAATCTTTATCAAAATAAAAATCATGTAACAAAGCCGCCCTAGTAATTTCTTCTAAATTATTTAGTTTTAAATTTCTAGCTAAAAAGTAAGACACTTTTGATACTCTTAAAACATGGTCATATCTACTTATTCCATGATGAGGTTCTAAATGTAACTTCTTAAACTCCTCATTATCAAGAATATCTCCAACAATTTCTTCATACTCTAATCTCTTTTTTATCGACATCTAAACAGCCACCTAATTGCCAATAATACTAGTAACACAATATACTAAAGAACAAATAGTAAGTAAAACAATAGAAATAACCATATACCTTAAATTACTATCTAATTCTTTATCTGTTATTTTCTTACTATCTTTACTTCTTAATAGCAAACTAACCATTTTAACTAAATAAAATGAAGTCGCAACACTAGCCAGAATAACTCCTGTTAACAATAAAACTTGATATATTTTCATATTTTTCCTCTTTTTTTCTTTCTTATTATAACACAATAATTTGTATCTGCAAGTTTTCTTCTTTTCTAACTTGTTTTTAGATTATTAAAAGAATTCCCGCTTCCATTATTATTCACCGTATTTTTAGCCTTACTACCCTTATTACTAGTGTATTCAAGAAGTCTTAAAAGCATTCTAATATATAAATCACTAAGCCCCTTACCCCTTAATTTTTTCACCATAATTCGTTTATCACTATAATCTTTTTCACTAAACATAATCTTGGCAATTTCATTTTTCAAAGTGGTTTCAACTGGTATATCCGAAATAATACCATCAATATCTTCATTTAAAATTCTCGTAGCATCTATTTCAATATCTTTTCCGCGACAAATTATCGTTAACTGTTTAACTGTAGAAACATCATTAATTTCAATAACAAAATCACTATCTTCACTATAGGCTGTAAAATCTTTTTTTAAAGCCTCTTGCAAGACTCTAACATCAGTAGCAGTTCTCGTATTTCTAAATCTAATCTTATAATTTCTCGTATCCGGAATAATTCCACTCTTACCTTCATATGGTCTAATTATCAAAGTATAATTATTCTGTAAATAATTATAATCAAATCTCGTTACAATATAATAACCTTGTTCATATAAAGAACTTACCCCATCATCTTCGTATAAATTATATATATTACTTTCCCCAGGGAAAATATGAACCTCTAAATTCTTAGCAACACCAATATTATTTATATTTTTATCAGGAACATACATAGGTACAATAGAGCCTTTTTTGGCAAAGACAGGATAATCTTCATCATTAAAAAACATTACATATCTAGTATTACCATTAAATCTTTTCCCGGTCTTAAAATCATACCAAGTTCCATTAGGTAAATAAATTTTTTCTACACTACGTTGCATGGCTATATCCTTCTTAGTCGTTATTGGTGATACTAAAAGTTCACTTCCAAAGAAATATTCATTCTTATAGTCAGGCTCATCAAGCATAGAAGGAACCATATGATATAAAGGCATAAAAATAGGAATACCTAACTTATAATACTTATACCCCTCGGCATATAAATAACTAGATAATTGAATTCTTAAATTTAAATAATCTTTAACTACTCTTAAAACCTGATTATTCCACCTCCATGGTTCTCTTTTATAATAATGTCCATAAGAAGAAGCAAATCTAAATATCGGGCTAAAAGTTCCAAATTCTACATATCTTAAATATAACTCACTATCTTCAATTCCCCCTTTAAAGCCTCCAATATCATTACTCCACCAAGTAAGTCCTGAATTATAAGAACTACTAATAAACTCTGGTAATTTCTTTAAAGTATCCCAACTTACTTCCGTTTCACCCGTATAAAGAATAGGATATCTTAATGCGCCTAAAGAGGCCGGACGGGCTAATATCATCCCGCGATGATTAGTAAACTTTTTATAATCATTATAATGATAATAATTAAGAGCATTCATAACTCTTTTA
This sequence comes from uncultured Bacilli bacterium, assembly GCA_934101745.1. Lineage (GTDB taxonomy): Bacteria > Bacillota_I > Bacilli_A > RF39 > UBA660 > CAG-605. The sequence goes on from CAKOSD010000032.1 coordinate 8,826, forward strand.
TCTTTAGTTCTAACATCTAAAAAGAAAAAGTCGACATTATCATTATATAAAGGGGTAATAAGTTTATCTAAATAAGTTGCTACCACATTCTTATCTAAAACATTAAAT
>CAKOSD010000033.1 GCA_934101745.1 uncultured Bacilli bacterium
TCTTCATAATCAGTAACACTATAACCATTGTTTTTTAAATAATTTATATTTTTACTACTAAATAATTCATTGAAAGTCTTGTTACCTAGATATTCTTTATCTAAAGTAATTAAATAAGTAACACTCATACTTTTATCTTTATTAACTTGCATATTTGTACTTATAGTACTACATCCGCATAATATAATAATTAATAATCCTAATAACACACTTTTTATCTTTGTCATTTTACTTCTCCTCTTTATTCTTATTTATTTTTATTTTCTTTTCAGAATTTTCTTTAATTTCGGTATTTTCTAGTTCAATTTCAGTTGTTTTAGCCTCTACGGTATTCTTTTTTTCTGGTTTTTTCTTATTTTTACCGATTACTTCCGGTTTTACAACTTCTTCAATAGTTTCCTTTTCTTTATTAATATCTTTATTAATATCATTTAATTCTTTAGATTTTTCTTCATTTACTATTCTGATATTATCTAGTCTATCTTGAAAACTTTCTCTTATATCAATAACTTTAGTTTTGGCTAAAATATCATGAAGGCCTCTATTATCTTCATTAGAAATAACGCTGACGGAAACAATAATTTGAAGAGCATTCATAATTACTGATAAACCCATTACGACACTCATTAAATATTTAAGAGGTATTATATAAGGAACAATAAGTTCTAGTAAGTAGATAAAGTAGCCATAGGCGATCAAACTTCTAAGCAAGTATTTTTCCCATGTCACTTCCTTATTATCTAGTCCAACTATTTGCAAACCGGTAATTTTCTTTCCTAAAGTTATCCCCTTAGTAATCATATTAAAAATTACAAAATAGAAGAAATATACGACTAAATAAACTAGATAAGAATACCAATTGGCTTTAAGAGTATCCATATATAGCTGGGGCGCCTTATCATTATAGATTTTTTTAGTCTCAGCCATTATATAGTTATATTCTTCCTCGGTTATAACATTATCACTATAAGCATCAACTACTAAATACCCAAAGTATTCATTATCTTTTATTAAATCATCATACTCCCCAATTGAGATTTCCGAGTCTTTATAGTAAAAGGGTAAGTAATGTTCTATTTTAATATCACTGGTGCTTAAGGCTTGGAGTTCATTGCTTCTTTCTAAGGCTGTATCATACGTGGGATTTAAATACTTTGTATTAGTAATTAACGTTGTAAGTAATAATACTACGGTACTATCTATTATATAAGCAAGTATTCTTTTGAACAATTCTTTATCTATCATTTTTATACCTTCTTCTTTATATTTTTTCTTTTCTTTAAATATTATATCATTGTCTATTTTTTAGAACAACCAAAAAAAGAAGTCTTTAGCTATAAAACTTCTTAATTTTAGAAATATATTATCCGACTAAATATTTAGCGGGCAACTTTGATATTTTTTCTTGCGTTTTCTCTCATTATATGTAGTCTTAAAGCCTTACCACGAGGACTAAATTTTATGGCTAAGTCGGCAATAGTTTTTTGATATTCTTCAGGTAATTCTAAACATTCAAACATCGTCCAAGCCTCCTCTACACTTACACCACTAGTTAAGTTAAATAGTAAACTTAATAGATAAGCCTTCATATTTATAAAACTTTGGTCTCTAGCCCCACTGGCAATATATTTTTTTAATTCATTATCATATAGTGAAAGCCAATCCCCTTTTAATTCTTCTTTTATTGCGCCCATAACTAGGACCACATTTTTATCATGACGAAAGTCTTCTGTTACAATCTTTATTCTTTGTAAAGTATCAAAGTCAATAATATTATTTTCTGTTCCCATTTTTATTCCCCCTGTTATAGAACTCGTCTAAACGGGTAATACTTTACCACAAAGTTTGCTTATCGTCAAGCAAAAGTTTTCAAATGGTAACAATTAGTAACTAAACAGCATTTATTTTTAGACAAACATAAAAAAATCACAATCTACTAACCTAAAGTAAATTATGATTTTTAACTTAATTGGTACTTTCTTTATCAGTTTCATACCCAATACTTAAAAGATTAGTTAATTCTTCTTCGGTTAAGGTATCAAGAGTCGTCGTCTTTTTACCTTCAATTAAATTATCACTTAAAATGCGTTTCTTTTCTTGAAGTTCAATAATTTTTTCTTCAACTGTTCCCTTGTTAATTAATTTTAGAACTGTAACTTTTTTAGTTTGACCAATACGATGGGCTCTATCGGTGGCTTGGTTTTCAGCCTGAGGATTCCACCAAACGTCTAGGTGAATTACGATATCAGCACTAGTTAAATTAAGGCCCGTGCCACCGGATTTTAAAGTAATTAAGAAGCAATTAGTTTTATCTTTATTAAAGGCATCAACTAGCATTACCCGTTCTTTACCAGATACGGACCCATCAATTACATAGTTGGAAATAGATTCTTCATCTAATTGGACTTTTACTAGTTCAACAGCACTTTTAAAGGAACTAAAAATTAATATTTTATGATTATCTTTAATTAATTCTTTAACAATTTCTAAAAGCCGTTTAATTTTAACTGATGATTCTTTATAATCTTTATCTAAAAGGGCTGGAGAAATACATAGTTGTCTTAATCTAGTAAGTAAAGTTACTATTTTAAAGCGGGCTTTACTAAAGCCTTCACTGGCAATAATATTATCTATTTCTTCTTTGGTATCTTCGACTAAACTTTGATACATGGCCTTTTCGGTTGCGGTCATTTCTAGATATTCAATTTGTTCAATCTTATCAGGTAATTCTTTAGATACTTCTTTTTTCTTTCTTCTTAAAATAAAAGGTCTTATTTGATAATTTAGGTTATCTAAACGTTTTAAGGAATCTTTATCTACATCTTTAATACCATAGGCTTCTCTAAATCTGACGATAGAATTTAAGTATCCTGGCATAATAAAATCAAAGATACTCCATAATTCTAAAACTGAATTTTCGAGCGGGGTTCCGGTTAGGGCAATCTTAGTCCGAGCCTTTATTTTCTTGATTTCTTTAGTCATTCCGGCTTGATAGTTTTTGATGGCTTGGGCCTCATCAATTATACAAACCTCAAAATCTTTAGACTCATATTCATCATTATCGTTACGAACCAAACCATAAGTAGTAATAAAGATATTATAATTATCAAAATTTTGCATGATTTCCTGACGCTTTTTCTTATTTTCCGCAACTGCTACATATTTAAGTTCAGGAGCAAATTTTTGAAATTCTTTTTCCCAGTTATAAACGAGCGAAGTTGGGGAAACGATTAATATTTTAGCATTGGGTTTTTCGGCAATAAGTTTTCTTAGGAAAATAATGGCTTGTAAGGTTTTACCTAACCCCATTTCATCGGCTAAAATTCCGCCCAGGTCGCATTTATAAATGGTGTATAACCATTTTACACCTTCTTTTTGATAATCACGTAATAATTCATTTTCGGCGGCGGTAAATTCAACATCAGCATTTTTATAAGCACTAAAATTTTTAATAAATTCATCAAATTTACTATTAGTACTTATTTCTTGATAACGATTATTTTTTAAACTTTCAATAAAGAAGGCGCGATACTTGGGAATAGTAATGCTTTTTTTCTTTAAATCTTTACTATCAATATCTAAATCATTAGTTAGGGCCTCAAAATCTTCTAAGTCTTGATTATTAAATAAGGAGATAACATCGCCACTTTTTAAGCGATAATATTTCTTTTTACTTTTAATAGCCGTAAGTAAGGAGGCAACTTCTTTATTATCCACATTATCGATAGCAAAATCATAGGCTAAAATATTATCTTTTCCTATGGAGAAGTTAGATTTTACTTTAACGTCTTTAAATATCTTTAATTTTTTTATTTTTTCGGTAGTAAAAACGGTATAATTTTCGGTAAAATAAGATAAACCAGCATCTAGGAAGTTATAGGTACTATCCATATCGGTAATAACAAAGTTTTTCTTATTTTCAACAAAGCCATATTTATTTAAATCGGTAATTACTTGGCTTTCAAACTCATTATCTCTTACTATATCGCTAACTTGATCGAAATAATTAAATTCCTTATCACCATATTTTAACATTACTTTAGCCGTTATACTGTCTTGACTTAAATCAAAGTATAAATTAATTTTTTTATCTTTAATAATCTTGATATCCGAAATATCTTCACTTACTTCTAAAGTATTCATGGTTTTCTTTAAAAGACCATTTTTAAATAAATCTAAGTTTTTCTTATCAAAAATTAGACTATCTATTTCGTTATCAACAAACTCACTAACTATTTTTTTATCTTCTAATTTTAAGATATATAATGTATTATTGTAAATTACGTAATTACTATCATTATCCACTATTTTAAAATTAGCAAAGTCTTCAATATAAAATTTATATTTATTTTTCTGATATTCTAAGTGATATTCGGTTGGAAAACCATTAACAATTTTATTAACAGGTATATCTTCTAAAACAAATTTCTTGTTTTCTAATAGTTTTAATAATTCGCTAAATTCTCTATTATTTAGTTTTAAAGGTTCATCAAGTACTTCATAACGATTAAGACCAATTTCTGAATAATTAAATAAATATTCAATTATTTTTGTATTTTCATTATTAAAGAAATAATTATTGGAATTATATGTTAACTTTTTACCTAAAACCATATCTTCGCCATTTAAGTAACACGCTCTAAATTCCTTGAATTTATCTCTATTCTTGATAGAGTACTTAGTTTTTTGTCCAATTTTTAGTTTGACAATATAGTTACTAAAAAGATATTCAATTTCAATATCTAAGCCAATTTCTTCTTTTGCCTTATTTGTTTTTGTATCTTCTTTAGTTACAAAGCCTTTTAAGATATCTCTAGATTTTTGTAAAGATAGTTCTTCGGCCGTAAAGAAATCATTTTTCTTTTTTAAGATGCAGGCTAGTATATGTTGACATATATGATTTTGTTTATAATCATCACAAGTACAAGTATGTTTTAAAACCTTGCCATCTTCATTTACTTCTATATTTATTTTAAAACTTCCACTATAAAAGATGTCAACTTCAAAATCAACGCTTTTATTACCAAAATCATCTTGAATAATCTTCGTTCTTTTAATATACCACTCTGGTATTGACATAGCCCGATAATATAAATAATCGCCGTATTTAGCCCGGATGTTTTCTACTATTCCCATAATTTCTCCATTTCTTTTTGATAATTTCTATAATATCATTATTATTCTTCTTAGACAACTTGAAAAATAAAGAATTTTAAATATTTAGTTTCTGGGATTCCCATTATTTCGGGATGATCTGGGGCGGCATAAGCCTTTTTTACTACTCTTAGGGTAACTCCCGCCATAACGCTGGCCTTAAATATAGCCTTGGTAAAGTCTTCTTCACTTGCATAATGCGAACAAGAGGCGGTTGCCAAGTAGCCGCCGCGGGGTAAGGCCTTCATGGCTAAATAATTAATTTCTTGATAACCTTTGAGAGCACTTTTTACGGTATCTTTTGATTTTGTAAACGCTGGAGGATCTAGAATAATAAGATTATATTCTTTATTCTTACTATCCACTAAGGTACGCAAATAATCAAAAAGATCAGCACAGCAAGTATCGATGTTTAAATTATTTAAAGCAAAATTTTTCTTCGCATCCTCTAAGGCTTTTTCCGAGATATCTAGAGCCATTACTTTTTTGGCTCCTCCTAAGGCCGCATTCATAGCAAAAGAACCAGTATGCGTACAGCAATCTAAAACGGTCATATCTTGGGCTAAGGCTCTAATACTTAAACGATTATACTTTTGGTCTAAAAAGAAACCTGTCTTTTGGCCTTCTTGAAAATCAACTAGGTATTTTAAACCATTTTCGATAATTTCTGTAGTCGTTTCTTTAGAGGTTACTGGGATTTTATCATACCAACCAACATATTCTTCTAATCCTTCTTTTTCTCTTAGGGCAACATCACATCTTAAATAAATACCTCTAATCTTAAAATATTTACTTGTTACATCATATAAGGCTTTTAATATAATATCTTTTCTAACATCAATTCCTAAAGATAAAATTTGACAAACTAAACAATCATTAAATTTATCAACTGTAAGTCCCGATAAAAAGTCAGCCTCACCATAAATAAGACGAAAAGCATTCAAATCATTAGGCATTATTTTCATACGGTAACTAAGAGCATACTCTATTCTTCTTTTAAAGAAATCATAATCAAAAGTATCATTGGCATTTCTACTTATAATTCTTAAAACAATTTTAGAATTATTATTATAGAAGGCACTTCCTAAGAATTTATCTTTACTATTTCTTACGACAACGATATCGCCATTTTTAATACCTTCATCCGTCTTGGTAATATCACTTACAAAAACCCAAGGATGGTTATTTAGAACTCTTTCTTCCGCTTTTTTATTTATATAAACATTTAATTTTTCCATTTACAACACACTTTCTTATTTTTTTAATTTCATTACCAATATTGGATATTCTATTTGAAAATAGTCTTTAAAGTATTCAATATATAAATTATAGTCTTGACCTAATTTTTCAATAATTTGAAAAAGGTATTTTTGCCATTCTTTATTAGTTCTTTTTTTATAACTTTCCGGTAAAAATGCACAACCACATAAGGCAATAATAAATTCTTTATGATTTTTAAGACAATTTTTTATCATTGCTTCCGTAGCCCCACAAGGATTATAACCAATTAATAAGTCATAATCAGTTATATTAGTAGTAAGATTAAATTTTTCTTTAATTACCCTCCCCTTAAGACCAACTATATCTTCTAAAATAATACCAGGATCCATTACATCATAACTTAAGGCCTCAGATTCTAAGTAACTTGCTAAAATTGGAAGACTACCGGCTCCTACTTCTAAAACCTTTTTATTTTCTAGTAAAAAGTATTTTTGGATAATTTTAATAAATTCTTGATAATAGTTAAATCTAGCCGGGATAATTTGCAAATAACAATATATTTGGTTTATTGTGTCATTATTATTAGTAAAACCATTAAATAATTTATTATCTAGTTCTTCTTGTAAATAAGAAACATACCTGGCATAATACTTTTCTTTAAAGGCTTCTAATTTGGCTTTATCAGCACTACTTAACTTATCATATAATATCATTTTTATCACTCTCTTTCTTTTAAATATTTCTTTTGTTAACTCTTAATAATCCTAACATAGCCCTTTAATTTTCGCAACTATATTTAAATTATTTTTTTCTCTTTTAATTTAGATTATTTCTGTTTTTAAATAAGAATTTTATCTTATTACGAAAAAAAGAAGCAATGTATCAATTACTTCTTAACAAATATTAAATAGTATTATTTATATTTTTAAATATATAGCACATATCATCACTATAAATAAGTTCATAATCACTACTGGCTTCTAAATAATAATGTAAGGTATGCGTACTGGTAGTAAGCAGATAATCAAAATTATATTTATCTAATATTTTTTCAGGATTAGTTTTTAAGTCTTGTAAGTTCATGGTATCAGGAAGTAAGTCATTACTAAAGACATCTCCTAAACCATAACTAAATATTTTAACTTTATCTAGGGCATTCATACTATCTAATTTATATAGTAAGTAGCCGCCTTGTGAATAGTCATTATATAATCTAGTTGGTTTTAATTCTACTATTTTTTCGACAGCTGCATCACTATAGAAACCATCATTATCAATAACTCCGGTATTATTAAAACTATTTATTTGTTTATATCCAACAAAGATAGTTCCTAGTACTAAGACTAAACAAGTTAAATAATAAATTGGTTTTTCTAATTTTTTAAACGGCTTTTTTAAGTAAGTATAAATATCATCCGTAACAAAGAAATATTTACCAACATTCCAACACGAATAAATACCATACATGCCAATAAATCTTTGACTTTTTAAAGCCATGAATAAAAACATTAATTGAAAGCCTATTTCGGGCATTTTCATATCTTTTTTCTGTAAGATTAGGTTAAATAACGGGAAGGCTATCATAATAAAGATATATAAGCCTAGGAAACCATGAAAACTTGGGCTATTCCATTCTAAAATATAACTAGTCATCGAATCATCTAACATATTAGTAAAAGGGTATAAAAGCATTTTAGGGCCGAAAGGATTTAAACAAGATGCCCCTATAGTTAAAATAAGAACAATTCCTAAAGTTTTTATTTGCTTTTTATTTAGTTTAAAAGTATTCCATCTATTAGGTTTAAATTTAAAGATTTTAACAAAAATATCACACATAAAGACGCCAATAATAAACAAATAAATTAAACTACTAGAGCCACCATGAAAGTTAACCCATAATATTTGTAAAACGGGTAAAGTATAAATTAGTTTTTGGGCCCATTTTTTATTATCTAAATAACTAAATAAAACATATACTAAGTAGGCTAGAAAAACAAGACTAATAATATAAGGACGTGGTCCGGTAACTTTAAAGAAAACAGTCATTAAAAGGAAATAACATAAGCGAAAATCAAATAATTTTTTCCATTCTAACTTTAGCATTTTAGCCATTAATATATATAAGATAAGGAAGATGGCAAGCATTAAAATAACACAACCCATATCTCCGATTTTATACATAATAAGTTCATTTAACCATTCATGAGCCACCCAAGCCTTACCGCTAGCCCACGAAAATAATTCTTGATTAGGAATGATATGATTATTATTTATCCAGCGGCCAACTACGACGTGCCAGAAATAATCGTTATCAGTTATTGGCTCGAAAGCCATAAAAAGTCCTAATAAAATACAAACAATAATGCCCATAATTACTTTGCATCCTTTCTGGTTTTTTCCGTTTCTTTAACAATATAAATAGGACGCTTTTTCGTTTCTAAATAAGTTTTGGCTAAGTATTCACCGATAATGCCGGTACAAAATAAATTAATACCCCCGACAAAGAAGATAATACAAGCCAGACTTGGCCACCCAGCAACCGGATCAGACC
>CAKOSD010000034.1 GCA_934101745.1 uncultured Bacilli bacterium
GATTACAATTTTGACCCCGTAAAATTTAGTGATTTACAAGGCAAAACGGGTCCATATCTTCTTTATTCTACTATTAGAATGAAGTCGTTGCTTGCTAAAGCCAAAGAAAATAATATTTCTTATCAAAACTATCAGCAAATTACAACTGATATTGAAAGAGAGATTATACTTACTACTACCACTTTAAGAAGTATAATAGATAAATCTTTTAATACTAAGTCTTTAAGTGATATAGCCGATTATTTATATAAAGTAACTAATCTTTATAATAATTTCTATTCGGGCAATAAAGTGTTAATTGAAGAAAATAATGCTACTAGAGAATCATGGTTAACATTGACAAAAATAATTTATGAGAATAATATTAAACTATTGAATATACTAGGTATTGAAATACCTGAAAAAATGTAGGAGGAATACATATGAAAATTACTGATTTATCAAAAGAAGAATTAGAATCAAAAAGTTATGACGATATAGCCTATATGATATTAGAATCAACAGGTGAGAAAGTAAAAATTACTGACCTTTTTAAACAAATATGTGATTTATTGGGTCTATCCAATGAGGAATATGAAGCAAAAATTGCGGATTTTTTCCAAGTACTATCAACTGATCATCGTTTTATCATGTTAGAAAAAGGGTTCTGGGATTTAAGAAGTCGTCATCAAGCCAAGATAATTATTGAAGACGATGAAGAAGATATTGACGCCAATCTTGAAGAAGAAGACGAAGAACTTGAAGAAGATGATGAAAATGTTTATTACGATGAAGACGAACCAACTGATGATGATGACGATGACTTACAAGGATTAGTTGTAGTAAATGATGATTCTGATGAAGAAAATAGTAATTTAGATTAGTTTGATAAGAATTCTTATAAACTAAAATAAAATAATCCCAAAATTAGCAATTTAAAAATAATTGCTTTTTTTATCAATTACCTATATAATTAACGAGAAAGGAAGACTTTTTATGATTGAAAGATTACAAAATATTACTGCTAAATATCAAGAGTTAGTAGAAGAATTAACTCATGACGATGTTTTACAAGATTATAATAAACTAAGAAAATTATCTAAAGAAAAATCTGATTTAGAAGAGATAGTTTTAAAATATAATGAATATCAAAAGTGCGATGAAACCATTAATGAGGCTAAAGAAATGTTAAATGACGCTGATTTAAAGGATTTAGCCGAAGAAGAAATTACTACTGCTACTACTAAAAAAGCCAACTTAGAAAAAGAATTACAATTATTATTAATTCCTAAAGATCCTAACGATGATAAAAACATTATTATGGAAATAAGAGGAGCAGCCGGTGGTGATGAAGCCAATATTTTTGCTGGTGATTTATATCGTATGTATACAAGATATGCCGAAAAAAATAATTGGAAAATTGAAGTTCTTCATGAACTTGAAGGCTCAGCCGGAGGCTATTCGCAAATCGAATTTATGATAAGAGGCGAAAACGTATATTCAAAATTAAAATTTGAAAGCGGATCTCATCGTGTGCAAAGAGTTCCTGTAACTGAGGCTGGTGGCCGTGTCCATACTTCTACTGCTACCGTTCTTGTTATGCCCGAAGTAAACATTAATGATGTTGAAATTAAAGAAACTGATTTAAAAATTGATGTTTACCACTCAAGCGGGGCTGGTGGACAGTCTGTAAATACTTCTAACTCTGCCGTTCGTATTACCCATGTACCTACGAATACGATTGTTACTTGTCAGGTTGAACGTTCCCAATTAAAAAATAAAGAAAAGGCTATGAAAATGCTAGCCGCCAAATTACATGATGCTGCCCTAGCCGAAAAAGAGCAACAAGTAGGTGAATCTCGTAAAAAAATTGGAACCGGTGATCGCAGTGAAAAAATAAGAACATATAATTATCCTCAAAATCGTGTTACTGACCATCGTATTAATTTCTCTATTATGGAACTTGACCGTGTTATGGAAGGTAATTTAGACCCAATTATCGAGGCTTTAATTACGGAAGATCAAAGATTAAAACTAGCAGGCGAATAATGATAAAAAAAGAAAGATATATTTCTAATACCGATTATGAATTATTAAAAAAATTATATCCTGATAATATGGAGGAGATAATAAAAAAAATTAATAACGACTACCCTATTCAATATTTAATTGGGGATGTTGACTTTTACGGGTATACGATAAAAGTTGACAAAAGAGCCCTAATTCCGCGTTTTGAAACCGAAGGACTAGTTGATAACTTAATAAGAATAATTAAAAATCAAATCAATTACCATCCTCTTAAAATTTTAGAAATTGGCACTGGTAGTGGTTGTATTGCCATAACCTTGGCTAAAGAATTAAATACTACGGTTGATGCTCTTGATATATCTAAAGATGCTATCGATTTAGCCAGCACTAATGCCGTGTTAAATAATGCCAATGTCAATTTTGCATTAGGAGATATTAAAAATTGTACCATCAATAAAAAATACAATATCTTAGTCAGTAACCCCCCTTATGTTAAATATGATGAACCAGTTGACCCAGCAACTAAGTATGAACCTCAAAATGCTTTATTTGCCAATCATAATGGTTTAGAATTTTATGAGATAATCTTAAAAAAAAGTAAGGAATTTTTGGATAAAAGAAATATAATTGCTTTTGAAATTGGTTGTACCCAAGGCCAAGATATTACCAATATAGCCCGACTTTATTATCCTCAGGCTTATATTCAATTAAAAAAAGATTTAGCCGGTAAAGACCGATATATTTTTATAATAAATGAATAAAAAATAATTAATTCACTCAATATTAAGTTGGGTGATTTTTTATAAAAAAGATTATAGTTATTTTAAGTATTATCGCATTATTTTATTTAAATGCTAACAAGGAAGAAATAATAATTCCTAATGATGCTATTCGTTTTCGCATAATTGCTAATTCCAATACCTTTCAAGACCAATTAACTAAAACAAGAATTAAAGAAGATATCATGAAACAAATATTACCAGGAATAACCAAATATACAGATATTGATAACTATATAAAAAATAATATGCCTACTTTACAAACAATTTTAGATAATTATCAGGTTAAATATAATATATCTTATGGTAATAATTTCTTCCCTTCTAAAACTTATAAGGGAATAAAATATCCGGCGGGTTACTATAATTCTTTAGTTATAACCTTGGGCCAAGGCATAGGTGAAAACTTTTGGTGTGTAATGTATCCTCCTTTATGTCTTATTGATGAAAGCAAAAATACTACGGATATAGAATATAAATCCTACGTTAAAGAAGTTTTATTAAAATATAATTGATGAGTATAATAATCTAAATATTAATTTGCTTTAAAAAGCCAAAAATATAATTAAATAGTGAATAATAAAAAATATCTATAATATAGTTTTATAGATGTTTTTTATTTGACTTAATGTAGTAAATTAGATATAGTTATTAATAGTTAGATGGGGTGTAATATATGACCAAATTAATAATTGAAGGACCCAATAAATTAAGTGGCACAATTGAGATAAGTGGCGCTAAAAACAGTGTTGTTGCTTTAATACCAGCGGCTATTCTTTGTGATGATGAAGTAACAATTGATAATGTTCCTGATATAACGGATACTAGAGCTTTATTAGAAATTCTAAATTTATTAAATGCAAAATATAAATACGAAAATAATCTTTTAAGTATTGATACAAGTGCGATTGAAAATAAGGTTATTGAAGAATCTCTTGCTAAAAAATTACGAGCATCTTATTACTTTATGGGTTCTTTATTATCAAAGTATCACCATGTAGAAATGTATTTTCCTGGTGGTTGTAAAATTGGCAAACGTCCTATAGATTATCACATAAAAGGTTTTGAGGCTCTAGGGGCTACGGTTAAAATTGAAGGTGATAAATATATTATTGATGCCAAAGAATTAAATGGAGCCGATATTACCTTTGACTTTCCTTCTGTTGGAGCCACTATAAATATTATGTTAGCGGCCGTCAAAGCCAATGGGCAGACTAGGATATTTAATGCCGCTAGGGAACCAGAAATAGTAAATATTGCTAACTTCTTAAAAAGCATGGGTGCCAAAATTAAAGGAGCCGGTACCGATACTATTACTATAACTGGGGTTAAAAAATTAAGTAAAGGCAGTATTACCACTATTCCTGATCGCATCGAGGCGGGCACTTATATTATTGCGGGCGCACTGGCTGGCGACCATTTAGTTATTGATAAAATAGAGCCTAAGCATTTAAAAAGTCTTCTTGATACTTTAACAAATATGAATGTGGATTATATTTTAGAAGAAAACTCAATTATAATTTCTAAGCAAACAAATCTTAAAGCCGTTAATATTACATCCCAAGTTTATCCAGGATTTGTCACTGACTTGGGCCAAACTATGCAGACTTTACTTACACAAGCCCATGGTATTTCTACTTTTGCCGAAACTATTTATGAAACTAGAATGGGACATATTGCCTATTTAAATAAAATGGGGGCCAACATTGCTAACACTAGTAATAAAGCCTTTATAACTGGACCTACCACCCTAACGGGATGCGAAGTAACCGCAAGTGACCTAAGAGCCGGCGCCTCTTTAGTCCTAGCCGGTCTAATTGCTGAAGGCAAAACCATAATAAATGAAGCCGACCATATTTTAAGAGGCTATGAAAATATTAATACGAAACTATCCAAGGTTGGTGCTAAAATAAAAATAGAAGAATAAATTATACTAAGTAAGTGAGGGCTTATGAAAGTAAAATTATTCTTTTTATCTTTAGGAGCAGTTATTTTAACCTATCTTATTTTTACTGTTAATACTCATCAAGAAATAAAGATAACAACTATTTATGATGAGACCACCACTATTAAAGAAAATTTTAGTACATTCTTACAAAAAGATTTAGAAAAACTCTTGCCAACTACCCTTAATGATTATCATAAAAAAAATTTAGAAATAGAAAATACTATCGATAAAATTAAAAGCAATTATAATAATATTCAAGAAAAATTAAACTCTTCTAATGTTATAATCATCTATCTAGGTGATTTTGAACTACTTTATGAAAAAGAAAACATAATTAATATTTATTCTGATTTAGAAGAACTATTTATACTTTTAAGAAAGTATAATTCTAAACAAATTATCTATATTAGCCCTATTAACTTAAGTTCTAATTATCTTCTAAAAGATTTAACCCATAAATATAAAATTGATTTTCTAAATACTTTCAGTATCTTATCTAAAAAGGCTAATAATAATTATATTCTCGATACTGAAGATCACAAAATAATTGCTAATAAGTTATTTAATAACATTATTTCTACTTGGAAAATAGAAGGTTAATATTAAATAAGTTATTAATCTTTTTTTCAACTAATTAATCTTTTATAGTATAATAATCTCAAGGTGATAACTATGGAAAAGAGAAAAAAAGTTATGTTTATTGCTAGTACTGGTGGTCATTTAAGCGAATTATTACAACTTTCTCCTTTATTTGAAAAATATGATTATACTATCGTTACTGAAAAAACAAAAAGTAATCTTAATCTGGCTAAGAAATATCCTCATCATATTCATTATATAATCAGTGGCACTTATACAAATTTTAAGGCTAAATTAATATATCCCCTTAAATTTCTTTTAAATTGCTTTATTTCTCTTTATCTTATTCTTTTAATTAATCCTGATGTAGTCGTAACAACTGGTTCCCATAATGTCGGTCCTATGTGCTGTCTTGCTAAATTATTTCATAAAAAAGTAATTTTTATCGAAACCATCGCCAACAGTACTACCCCTACTAGAGCCGGGCACTTGATATATAAATTTGCCGATTACTTTATTGTCCAATGGGAAAGTATGTTAGAAGTTTATCCTAATGCCATCTATGGCGGTTGGATTTACTAGAAAGGTTATTTTATGATTTTAGTAACATTAGGAACTCAAGATAAAACATTTGTTCGTCTTTTAGATGAGATTGATAAGTTAATTAATAAGGGGATAATCAAAGATAAAGTTATTGTTCAAGCCGGTTTTACTAAATATAGTTCGGATAATATGGAGATATTTGATTTAATTGCTCAAGATGAGTTTAATAATTTAATGGCCAAGGCCGACCTTGTTATTACTCATGGTGGTGTTGGTAATATTATCTCAGCTTTAGAAAAAAATAAAAAAGTCATTGCCGTCCCCCGTCTTGCTAAGTATAAAGAGCATATTAACGACCACCAAACCCAGATAATCGCTAAGTTTAATGCTTTAGGCTATATAATTGGTCTTCAAGATGTTGACGAATTAGATATGGCTCTAAAAAAAGTTAAGAAATTTAAACCTAAGAAATTTGTTCATGATAACAGTAAAATGCTTAACTTAGTTAGCCAATTAATTGATAAGTAAATAATATTTTTAACTGCCAAACATATAATTTAAAGTAGATTATAATATGTTAAAGACTTAACTTTATAAAAAAATCTGTCAATACATGTCTGCTCTTTACACTTTTAGAAAACCAAAATTTGACAAACGACTATCTTTATGTTATAATCTCGGCTATGTGTGGTGCATTATTCTAGTCATAACACTATATGAAGATGGGGCTAAAAATCCATCAATTACACTACCGACACTTCTTATATTTGCTTTTTCGGCCCAAGTTAGGGTGAATATAAGATTTAAAATTTAAGGAAAGTTATAATGGCATATAACCTCAAATCCTTTTATTGCGTCATTTTTAAGTTTCGTATGTCGTGCGTGAGTATTAGGAATACCTCAAGTTGAAATAATACTTGCAAAAGCGAATAAGTATAGTTACTTATGTCAGGGAAAACCTCTAGACTGTCTATATTAAAAGTATTGAAGTGCGGACTAAGTGGCAATCGAGTAATTAATGAATTAAATATTAATTAAATATCCTAAAGACGAAAGTGCCAATGAGTAATCAAGTGGAAGATATTTAGAGAAACTCAACTCGACCTCAAGCCGTAAAATTAACTTTTGATATACCATGCAAAAATTAGAATATTACTTTATATAGGAGGAATTATGAATAATAAAGCCTGGATATATAAAGTTTTTTTATTAACTTTTATTCTTTCATGCTTATTTAGTATTATCTCTAATATTATATCGAACTCATTAAGTAGTATCTTTCTGTTTATAATATTAATTTTGATAATTGTAATAGGTATAATCTTCGATATGATTGGGGTTGCTGTTTTAACCAGTAAAGAAAAAACTTTTCTATCGCTTGCATCCCAAAAGATAAAAGGTGGTAAAGAAACTATCGGCTTACTTAAAAATTCTAGTAAAATTTCTAGTATTTGTAATGATGTTATCGGTGATATTTGTGGTATTATAAGTGGTTCTATCGGCGCCGTTCTAGCAATATCTATAAGTAATTCAACCCACATTAATTTAAGCATTATATCCGTTTTACTAACCGCTTTCATCTCTAGTTTTACTGTAGGTGGTAAGGCTATTTGTAAGACCATTGCCACTAAAAATAGTGATAAAATATCGTTTTTAGTGGGGAAAATACTGGCTAATCTTAAAATAAAAATAAAATAAGTTGGCTTATAAGTAATTGTTTTATAGTTAAACTGTTAGTAAAAATAACTAAAACTTGCTAAAATAAACTTATTAATAATTGCAAAACCAAAATCTTATGATATAATACATAAGACAAACAAATTTCTATGTTATGAATATAACATGGCGGAAGGAGAGTTTAAATGAAAAAGGGAATTCATCCAGAAATGCATGAAGTAGAAGTACATTGTGCTTGCGGAAATACATTTACTGTAAAATCTACTAAAGATAGTATCCAATGTGATGTTTGTAGTGCTTGCCACCCATTCTATACTGGTTCACAAGCTCGTGCAAAGAAAACTGGTTCAGTAGAAAAATTCAACCGTAAATACGGATTTAATCAAGACGAAACAAAAACTGCATAATCGCAGTTTTTTTGTTATAATAAAGATGGAGCTGATTAAATGACACATCAAAATTTATATAAAGTTGCTAAATCTTTATCAAGTCGTACTAATATCAAAACTCTTAGTATTATAAATGATTACTTTCACTGTCATTATAAGTATCATATTAATCTTTTTGAGTATCAATTATTTGCGTGTTATAAAATGTCTAACGAAGAAAAACAGAACTTACTTACTAATAAATACAATCAAAAGTTAATAAAAACATATAATAATCAATCTTTAAAAGAAATAACCTATTCTCGTCATAAATTCAATAAAAAATTTTATCCCTTTCTTAACTATAAATGGTTAGAACTTAATGGCGATAATATTACTGACTTTTATGACTTTATCCAAAATAAAGAATATGTCTATGCTAAATATGATTTAAAAGTAAAAAATGATACTAAAAAAATTAAAATAGATTTAAAAAATTATACTACTGTTTATAATGATTTATACTTAAGTAAAATGACTATCTTAGAAAGTGCTATTAAACAAGTAGATACCTTAGATAGATTAAATCCTAATAATTTATCTTTTATTCGTTTTATAACATTTAAAGATAATATTATATTTTCTTATTTAGTTACTAGTAAAGAAGATTATGAAGTAACAAATAGTAATCAAATAATTGCTTCAATTAATTTAGA
>CAKOSD010000035.1 GCA_934101745.1 uncultured Bacilli bacterium
ATCTATGAGTTAAAATACACCGATACCCCCCATTTTGTTATCATAAACGAGGCTGTAGAATTGGCCAAAAAGTATTCTGATGATTCTGTAAGAAAAATCATTAATGCTGTTTTAGATAAAATGATAAAAGAGTGATTATATGGATATTAAATATATAACCATTTCTGATTTAAATCGTTATATAAAGGCTAAATTCGATATAGACTCTAACTTAAATACCGTTTATTTAAAAGGTGAAATATCTAACTTTAAACATCATACTAGAGGTCACTTTTACTTTACTTTGAAAGATGAAAATTCAAGGCTTTCGGCAGTGATGTTTAATTTTAATGCCACAAAAGTTAATTTTAAGCCTGAAGACGGTATGAAGGTTTTAGTAAGTGGACGTATTAGTGTTTACGAGGCTACCGGTTCTTATCAAATATATGTAAACACAATGGAATTAGATGGCATAGGAAATCTTTACTTAGAGTATGAAAAACTGAAGAAAAAATTAGCCAGTGAAGGCTTATTTAATCCTGAACATAAAAAATCTATTCCTAAGTATCCCAAAACCATTGGAATTATAACGGCCCCCACAGGAGCGGCAATTAGAGATATTTTAAGTACTATAAAAAGAAGATATCCCATCGCTAAAACTATACTTTTTCCCGCTCTGGTGCAAGGAGAAGGGGCTAAAGAATCAGTGGCTAAACAATTAAAAAGAGCTCAAGAATATGATTTAGATGTTATAATCTGTGGACGCGGTGGCGGCTCTATTGAAGACTTATGGTGCTTCAATGAAGAAATAGTAGCAAGAGCAATCTACGATTCTAAAATACCGGTTATCAGCGCTGTTGGGCACGAAATTGACTTTACAATTGCTGATTTTGTGGCCGATTTAAGAGCACCAACGCCTACGGGAGCCGCTGAAATGGCCGTACCTAATATTGCCGATTTAAATAATCTATTTAACCAATTAAAAATTAGAGCAACTAAAGCCATCCAAAATAAAATGGCCAGTACTACTAATCGCTTAGAAACTATAACTAGTAAGCAAATATTAAAAAATCCCTTAAGCATTTATGAAATAAAAGAACAGAAATTAGATAATCTTTTAGATCGTTTGCAACTTTTTATGGCAAATAGAATTAAAGAAGACACTTTAAAATATCATAAAGTAATTGATAATAAATTGTTTAAAAATCCAGTAAAAATATTAGAAAACAAAGAATATCAATTTAATATCTTATTAAAAACTATTACCGTTTTAAATCCTATGAAGTTACTAGAAAGCGGCTATAGTATTGTAAAAAGCAAAGATGAAGTTATAACTAGTATTAAACTTGTTAAAGTAAATGATAATATTGACATTAATTTAAAAGATGGTAAATTAGTAGCCAAAGTAGTAAGTAAGGAGACCAAAAATGACTAAAAATGATAAAACATTTGAAGAAAATTTATTAGAATTAGAAAATATTGTTAAAGAATTAGAAGCAGGTAATGTAGATTTAGATAAGGCTATTGCCAAATATAGTGAGGCTATGCAACTAGCCAAAGTATGTGGTGATAAATTAAATAACGCCAAAGAAAGCATAAATAAAATATTAACTGAAAATAACACTTTAGAAGATTTTAGTATTGAAGAAAATAAAAATTAGTAATAATTTATAACTGTGGTAAAAACTACAGTTTTTTCTTTTCCAGATATTTCCACCATAAATCTAATTAAAGGTATCATACTACTAATGGTGAAGTTTATGAAAAATTTAAATAAAAAAATAGCAATTTTCTTCTTATTATGGCTAATACCATTTACTACCTTTGCTTATTCAACCCAAGTAATATTGGGCGGTCAAAACGTAGGTATTTCTATTAATAGCAAAGGCGTTTTAGTAGTAGGATTTTATAAAGTAAATAATATATATAATGCTAGTCGACTTTTAATTGGCGATTACATTATAAAAGTAAATAATGAAGAAGTGAAGAATATTAAGGAACTAGTTAGCAAAATTGAAAAGTATGCCACAGATAATGAGGTTGAAATAACTTATTTACGTGATGAGAAAGAGCATACGACTAAATTGAAATTGGAAAAAAATAACGGCTCCTATAAAACTGGTATTTATGTTAAAGATAATATTTTAGGCAATGGAACTCTTACTTATATTGATCCCGCAACACAAATTTACGGTGCTTTAGGCCATTATATTATAGATGGTAATACTAACGAGGCTATTAAAATAAGCGACGGTTCCATCTTTAAAAGTGTTATTACCAATGTTACCAGAAGTACAGATGGCAATCCCGGTAGTATTAATACTAAATTTTATCGTCAAAATGTTTATGGAACTATAACCCAAAATACTAATTCTGGAATCTTTGGTAAGTACAATAATATTCCAAGTAATAGTAAAACTATTCAGGTGGCTAAAATATCCGAGGTAAAACCAGGAACTGCAACAATTTATACTACTTTATATCAAGGAGAAATTAAAGAATATACTATAAATATTTAAAAAATAGATAATAATAGCCCTATTAAAAATATATACTTTGAAATCACAGATGAAAATTTAATAAAAGATGCTGGTGGTATCGTACAAGGAATGAGTGGTTCCCCAATCGTTCAAAATGGTAAATTAATCGGTGCTGTTACTCACGTAACCATTGATAACGTTAAAACCGGATATGGTATTAGCATCATAAATATGTTAGAGCAAGGAGAAAAGGGTAGTAATTAAAGCCATTTTAGCGTATACTTAGATAGGTGATAAAATAAATGAAAAAAGTAGTAATATTTGGTGGTGGTTCCGGACTATCCCAAATTTTAAAAGGATTAAAACTATTTCCTTTAGATATAACAGCCGTTGTATCAGTAGCGGATAACGGTGCCTCAACCGGAAGATTAAGAAAAGATTTAAATATTCCCGCCGTAGGGGATATTTCTAAGGTAATGCTTGCAATGTCTAGCCTAGATAGTGATACCTTAAATATGTTAAATTATCGTTTTACTAAATCAAAAACCCTAGGTAATCATTCGATTAAAAATTTATTATTAAGTGCCTTGTTGGATATAAAAGGTAATTTTAAAGATAGTATCCCTATAATGATGAATTTACTAAATATTAAAGGTAATATTTTACCCTTAACCGAAGATAATGCTGACTTAGTAGGAATAACTACTAATGGTAAAAAAATAATTGGGGAAGAGCAAATAACTAAATGTGCTAGTAAAATTAAAAAAGTAGAGTACAATCAAAAGATAACCGTCAATCCAGAAGTTTTAAAAGTCGTAGAAAACTCTGATCTAATTATCTTTTCCTCAGGTTCTCTTTTAACCAGTATTGCTCCGCATTTAATAAATAAAACTTTAGTAAAATCTATTAAGAAATCCAAGGCACCCAAAATATATATCTGCAATTTATTTACCCAACCTGGTGAGACTGACAACTTTACAGTTAGTGATCATATTAAAATTTTAGAAAATTATCTTGGTTCCAGAACTATTAATGCTGTAGTTGCCAATAATAATATGCTTAATAATGAGTTAGTAAATATTTACCAAACTAAAGAGCAAAAAGACCCTGTAGAATTAGATGTAGATAACCTAAAGAAATTAAATATCGAAATTCTAGCCGATAATTTAGCTAAAATAGAAGATTCTGTTTATCGTCATGATTCATTAAAAACGGCTTATCTAATATTTTCTTACTTAATGAATAAACAGCAGTAAATTAGTCTTTTAAATTAAATTTTTATTCTAAGTTTTAGATATGCTCTAGCCAAATTTAAAGTTTGGAAATAAAAACTGTTCTAATTTTAAAGTATAGTACTTTGACATTGCTTAAATAATTTGTTAATTTATCTCCCTGAAAAAGGGAGATTTTTATGAAAAAATTTAAAAAAGTAGTAATTTTAACTATTACAATAATTAGTATTATCTTTAGCGTTAAAAAAGTTAAGGCTGCTAATGAAGAGACATTTTATGAAAGTGAATGGATACCTAATATTTATATAACAAAGGCCTTGCCAAGCGGCTATAAAAGGTATCAGCAAGGTCAAATTCTAAGAAGAAAAAGCGATAATAAATACGTTTATTGTTTAGAACCGTTCGCTCCATTTAGTAAAAGTGCTATCTATCAAGAATTACAAGATAATTATGCTAACAACTTATATCTTTCTAATAAAGTGTGGAAAAGGGTTAATTTGTTAAGTTATTATGGTTATATGTACGATGGTCATGAAGATGATAAATGGTATGCTATAACTCAAGTGTTAATATGGAAAACTGTAAATCCCGATTATGACTTTTATTTTACTAATACTTTAAACGGTAAAAAGCAAATCGGGGCTTACCAAAAAGAAATAAATGAAATAGAAGAACTCATTGTTAATCATGAAAAAAAGATAAGTTTCATTAATGATGAAATAAAGGCTAATATTAATTCCAATCTAATCATTGAAGATAAAAATAAAGTTTTAGAAAATTATGAAATTCAAAATTCAACTCTACCAGCCACCATTGAAGGAAATTTTCTAACAATTAAAACATCTTCGATAGCAAAAGAAAGTATCACCCTAATTAGAAAAGATAAAAAAAATTTAGCCAAACCTTTAATATATAAACATAATGATTATCAAAATATCCTTGCTACGGGCACGTTTGAGCCTTCTATTATCAATATAACTATCAATGTAGGTGGTATAACCCTTAAAGTAACTAAGACTGATTATGATACTAATAAGCCTCTTAAAATAGCAAACTTAAAGTTTAAAGTTAAAAATTTAAGTACCAACGAATTTGTTGAAAATCCTGATAATAAAGATGATAAATATATCTTTTTAACTAATAAATTTGGTTATTTTGTAACGGCAGCAACGCTAAATTATGGTAAATATGCTATTTTTGAAGAAGATAATAATTTAGATGGATATATATGGAACAAAGAGCCATTAGAAATCAGCTTGACCAAAGAAGCCGTAAAAAATGGCGATGATAACAGTCTTGTCTATGAAACTCAATTTTCTAATAAACGAATTAAAGGAAAAATTGTAGTAACAAAATTAGGAGAAAGTTTTAATCCTGATAATAATAATTTTAATTATTCCTTTAAAAACCTAGAAAATGTTACTATCGCTTTATATGCTAAAAATGTAATTAAAGATATAAATGGCAATGTTATTTACCCTCCAAATGCAGAAATTGCTCGTGGTCTAACCGATAAAGATGGTAAAATTATTTTTGATAATCTTTATCTAGGCAATTATTACTTAAAAGAAATAAAAAATAATGATATTTATCAATTAGATAATAAAGAATATGATATTGCTTTAACAAGTGAGAAAAAAAAGGAAACTATTATTAAAAATATTACCATCAAAAATTATTTGAAAAAGGGTAGTATTATAATTAACAAGATTAATAGTCTAAATAGCGAGCCTTTAAGCAATGCTAAAATTGGACTTTTTAATAGCAATAATGAACTTTTAAAAGAAGCAATTACTGATAATTATGGTAAAATAACTATTGAAGATTTAGCCTTAGGAACTTACTACATAAAAGAATTAGAAGCCCCACCTAAATTTGCTATAAAAAGTGATATTATAAAATTTAGCATTACCAGTGATAAAGAAACAATATATATAGATATTCCTAATGACCCAATAATATCGATTCCTGATACTTATAGTCCTAAAAAATGGGATATAGAATTATTATTTTTATTAGAAAGTATTACGCTCATATTATGGACTTTAAAAATGCGAAAAATATTAAAAAAATAAAAACAATAATCTTAATTGTCTTTATCACTTTAATTAATAGTCTCTATATTATTATGAGAAATTCTATTCCAACTAATAATATTCTACCAAAAGAAACCATGGAACAGGAGTATTATCAAAAAGACCAAGAGAATTTAAATTTTAAAGAAGAGAAACCATTAGAAAACCCAACTAATATTTTGGAAATACCCAAAATTAATTTAAAAGAAGCTGTTCCGGATATTAATAGTACTCAAAATAATGTTAATAAAAATATATATGTTGTTAAAGAAACGATTTTTCCTGGTACTGGTAAAACCAGTCATATAATACTAGCGGCTCATTCCGGGTATAATAAAATATCCTTCTTTAAAAGACTACCTGAATTAAAAAAAGATGACATTATAAATTTTTACTATAAAAATAAGCAATATACCTATAAAATCGTTCAAGCAAAAGAAATAGAAAAAAACGGAACCATGATTTGGGAATCAACTTTTAAAGACGATATAACCCTTATAACCTGTTTAAAGGGAACAAACAAACAAATTGTTTATCAAGGAATATTAACTTATACTAGCAATCTTTAAAAAGAAATGATATTATATTACACCGAGTGATATATTATGAAAAATTATAAAAAATTATTATTAGAACAATTAAAAGCCCAAAGAGATTATATTGAAATATATAGTAGAACAAAGAATGAAACTGATTTAAGCATTATTAGCCAACTGGAAAAAACGATAAATTGTAAAGATACTTTAACTAAAAATGAATTTGATAATTATGATGAAGAAATGGTAAAAATAGATGCAAGAATTTCCCAAAGGACAATAAGTTTAAAAAAACAATTTAAATAAAAGCAAAAAATATTAAGATGTCATTATTAAAAAAATATGTTATGATAGAAACGAAAGTAGGAGTAATATGATTAATAATGATGAAAATGCAAATTTTTCTTGTAAAATGAATTGGCTTGATGATATTTATTTAGGAACTAAAGAGTCGCAAGGTATTAGAAATGCCACTAATGCTATTAAATTTGTCTTATTTGATGATATAAGTGTCTTACCAGACGGTTTAAAATATAATGACAAATTTGAATTTATTTCTGCCAGAAGAGGTGGGCGGAGTAAAGCCAAAATGTTAACTTCCATAGATTTGATTCAGATTTTGTGTAAATATGCGATGCAATCATTCGGCATTAATAACAAAGATTTTTCTTTAGGATATGATGATTATTTAAACGCTCAGAATCATAAAATAACTTGTGATTATACCCCGGAATTTGCCGTAGAAGTAACCGCCTTTGCTTGTTTAGATAATATCTATGCGGCTTATAATTTGTTAAAAAATAATAAGAATTTAAAACTTGTTTTAGTAAATGCTCTCATAAATGAAAGATATATCGAAAATAAAATGCTGATGTTAAATCGTTTCGATGGCTATCTTATAAACGAAAATATTAGTGCTGAAGATAAAGAAAAGTACTTAGATAACTTTATAGAATTAGATACTTATTTTTATAAAATTCAAACTAGAGATTCCGAATATTTAGAATATATTAATACATTATAAATTTTTGAAGTAATATCAAATAAGTATTTTGCCTGTTTAAGAAAATTACTACTTTAAATTTTTAATAATCAATGTTAAACTATAAGTGTTTAAAGGAGTAGTATCAAATGAAAAAACTAATTGAAGAGTTTAAAAAATTTATCATGCGAGGTAACGTTATTGATTTAGCCGTCGGTGTCGTAATGGGTAATGCTTTTTCTAAAATTGTTAGTTCTCTGGTTAATGATATAATGATGCCAATAATTGGGATAATTATCGGTGGTCACGATTTTAGCAATTTATCCATAACTGTTGGGACAGCCAAAATTATGTACGGAGCCTTTATCCAAAATATAATTGATTTTCTTATCATCGCTGCATCAATCTTTATCTTTATAAAAGTTATTAATGCTTTAACTCATAAAAAGGAAGAAATAAAAGAAAAAGATGCTAAAAAAGAAGAAGTAAAAGTTAGCGAAGAAATATTACTTTTAAGAGAAATAAGAGACTCTTTACAAAGCAAAAGCACTAAGAAAAACTAATCCTAGTGCTTTTATTATTTATTTAAAAACATAGCGGCATAAGAGGCAACAATTCCTCCAACCATAACTATTAACATAGTCCATACAACTATCTTTTGAGCTTTTTTTGACATTGCTAAATACCTTCTTTCAATAATTAATTACCATTATTTTAGCATAAAAAGGATTGCTTGCCAATATACTTATCATAGGTGATAACGTTGAAATATTTAAAAAAGCACAACAACATAGTAATTTTTCTTGTAACAATCTTAATAATTGGAATAATTTTGGGGTTAATTTTAGGAATTAAGCAAGATACTATTTTTAAAAATGATGTTATAACCAGTCTTAATGGTTTACAAAATTTACTTTTAACAAAGAAAATAAATAATATATTAAATCATTTCATAACTTTTACTATCTTGATTGTTACCTCTTTTATAGTGCCATTATTCTTTTTAAATTATATTATTGTTTTATTTAAAGGTTTAAGTATTGGTTTTACTCTTTATATTTTTACTATTACTTTAGGCTTTAAAGGTTTTTGCTATGGTTTAATATATAATTTAATTACTAATTTCTTATTTTGTCTTATATATATTTTTCTAATAATTAGAGGGATGAATATAAGTAAAAATTTTATTAATTTTATGTTAACTCACGATAATAAGTGGATATTAAATGTTAAAAATACACTACTTGGAATATTTATTTTGATAAGTGTTTGCTTGGGATATGATATTGTTTTATTCCTATTTTCTAATTTTGTAATAGATAAGTTAATTT
>CAKOSD010000036.1 GCA_934101745.1 uncultured Bacilli bacterium
GCCTTAAAATAAGTTTGACCTGTATAAAAATACTCATTATGTTCTAAAACATCAATATAATCAGTTCTTTTAAGATTCTTTCCAGATGCAAAACTTCCATTTGCGATATCTACATAACTTTCTTCAATAAGTTTTCCCGTCACATCAACACTTTCGTTACCTATATCTTCCTTTAGCAAATTAGTCTGAACTTTACAATCTTCAAACTGCTTTCTTACCGCCTCTCCTGCGCTTTTATATGTTGTTCCGTCTGCTCCTGTTCGTATATCTGAAACTTCTGTGCTTATTGGTTCGATTTCTTCATTTAATTGTCTTATACCTGTTGTATTTTTATCTACACCAGTCTTTAAATTATTAAGTGCTAACAATAGCTGCTGGTATACATCTGGTGTCGGTCCTTCTTCTGTAGCTGTTCCAACAGGTGCGCCATCCTCAATTCTGTACTTCAAAACAGTGGATGTTTTAACACTACCTTCTCCATCTACCGCTCTAATACCGATATACATATATCCTTTATTCTTTAGAACCTCCGACGGTACCTGCGTTTTACCTTTCTCAAGTATTTTTTCATAGACAGCCTGCGGATTTCTTGCAGTAAAAAACACTGCACTTGCAGTTAATCCACTCCAAAATGAATCTAACTCTACACTAAAATCAACAGTATTCTTGTCTCCTGATGCAACTGTCGGTGACTCTACCGCTGTTAGCACCTGGTCTTTTGTTTTTGCGGTTATCGTTGTCATATATTGTCTCCTTCCTTAGCTCTTCCTTAACATTACGCTGTTCTCTTCCACATGTAACAGGTGATGTATGGCTGTAAAATACTATGAGCCTGTCCACCACCTGTATTTTCTGTATTATCTACATATCTTCTACGACCACCAACCTGCAATCCTGATGTTAAAGCTTCTTTAGATGTCAATTCTCCATCACTATGCTGTAAATTGGTAAAATATTTATGATTATGACTTGGCATCTCATCTTCTGTTAAAACATGTGTTTTTTCACCGCCAACTTTTTCAGCTTTATCGAAATCCTCGTCATTTGTATCTACACCAACAGGAACTCTGCCACTTCCCCACTCAACCCATGTTCCGCCAAAATATTCAGATGGATTTACATTTATAGTTGAAATATAAATCGACCCTACAGGATATACACCTTCAACCATACCCTCAAAGATTGCATTAAGTTTACATTCAAAGCCATCTCGCTCTGATGCTTTTCCAAAAGCGACTCCCTTACCTGACGTATTAAAATCAATCAGAGCGAAGGCTGTGGATACATCTACTTGCTGTGATGTGGTAGAAAAAGCATCCTGTACCATAAGAAGCACATTATATCCGTAATCAACATCTGTAGATATAATTGCTGTACCTTCCCAAGTGTAATCATCTTTATATGTCAGATGCGTAGTATAATATGTTGCGTTTTGCATCTTATATTGTAGTGTAAACACCTTATTATTCTTATCATTCAAAGCTGTTATAGAAGCCTTATATGTCACCTTCATATAAGCACCTTCTTCATAAGGTGTACCATCTGATATGCATCTAACCACTGCCAATTTCTCAATATCAGGTGCAGAATAAGCCAATACATTAATTGTTACTGTCTTTGTTACCGTTCTACCTCTACTGTCGGTAACAGATACATTAATTGTATTTTCTCCTGCTGTAGTAAGAACATCTGTGGTTGCACCGTTAAAAGCATAATTCTCACCATTGGCAGTTATCTTGTAATTTTTTATTGTACTTGAATAACATCCTGCTGCTGTAGCTGTAACTTTAACCTTAGATTTATTCTGCACATAAGCACCATATGTAGCTTCATATTCGTATGGATCCATGCAATCTATATCAGATATCTCTGGTAAAGCACTGAGCGGAACAGTGGCAGTAAATGTTATTGTTTTACAACCAATAAGACTGTCACCAAACGTATACAAATAAAATGTAATGTTTGCACTTGTGTTGTTTGGAATCTTATTCATCAAGTCAGTTGGTATTGTCCATGTATAACTATCACCAAACCCTGCTGTTATTCCAACTGCATCTCCACCATTAAATGAATAATACAAATGATGTGTAAAGCTGCTTGAAGCTCTGTTCGTGTATATTGTGATTTCATCTCCAAAATCAACGTTAGAAGCATCCAATGTCGGCTGTGAAGTTCTTGGAATATGTGTTGTTGATATTGTGAATTCATTTGAATCTGAACTGAAGGTATCATGTTCAATGTAACATTCGAGTGTTACATCCAAATCTCCCTCTGCATTATGGATTCTTGGACCCCATGTATCTTCTGCAACGTATATTCCATCACTTGTGATTTTATCGTCTGTTGTTAAATTATAGGTATACCAATCACTAACATCTCCTACGGATGTTTTTAATCTGTAATAGACCGTTCCTGAGCCGTAAGTGGTGTACCCTGTATTGGTTCTATAAATGAATATCTGCGTTCTAAATGTAGATGTATTATCAGAAACACTATAGTCTGTTTCCTCTATTCCAATCTGATATGCAATATACGGATTGCTTGTACCATAATCTCCTGACCATTCCATTCTGTATTACCACCTACCTTTCTTGATATAAATTGATATAAAAAAAGACCATGATAAAAACATGGCCTTAATACTCTAATATTTAATTGCACTAAAAAAGCACCCTGCATTGCTGCGGAGTGCTCTTGATTATAAATATTCTTTTTCAAGGTTAATATCAAGCCCAAATTCTTTTAAATCCTGGCTATGTGCTTCTAACTCATTTTTTATAGTATCAAGCACTTCATAATAGGCAAGTGTTTTTCCTTCATAAAACTCACTCCCCTTATGTTCCTTATTTTCTTTTGCAGCATCATTTGCATTTTCTATAACTCTTGAAATGATATATTTTAATGAATCTGACGATAATTCTTTATTCATTATAATCACCTCTTTCTTTTAATTCTGCAATTCTATCATCAATAGATGTATTAAAATTATTTATTTCCTTGTTCCAATGTCTCTTAAGACCTTCTTGTTTCATAGCTGGTAAAGAATCCCAATCTTCAATATACTCTTGAGGGTTGTTTATTTTACTCTTATGTTCCTCGATTCTTTTTTGATACTTTCTAATTGCTCTTTTCAAAGAATTAGAATCTTGATTTTTAATATCTTTTTCAGCAAATAACTGTAAGTCTAATTTCATTGTACTACTTCTAGCCACATTTTCAAGTGATTCTTTAACTAAACCATTCTTTTCAAGCCATTCATTCATTGCAATACCTAATTCATTCGGTTTGCTTAATTGGCTGTTCATAAATACTTCTGCAAAAAATTCACTCTTACTTGTATTACCATAATCTGAAATATTTGAATTCAAATCAAAATTAACATTGTTCTTTTTTGCAATTTCAATAATTTCATTATAGCATTTATCCTGAACAATTTTTTGCACATCAACATACCATTTATACTTTGCCTTATCTGTTTTAGCAGTTTTATTTACAAAACCTAATGAATCTGCAGATGTCCATCCTAGAGACTCCATATAATCTCTTTTAAGTATGTTTTGCAATATATGTCCATATTCATGTGTGACTGTAGCAATCGAAAGCTCCTCATTAGTCATTGCAAAAGGCATTGAATATCCGCTTCTTAAACCTTTCGTTTCCTCTTTTAGTAAATTATCGATTTTTGAATAATGTTTTTTATTAAAAGTCAGGTACTGATTAGCAGGTGCCAGTCTACTGCTTGATACATCTCCTATAAATTTACCTATATCCATATCAATATCTACAAACTCAGACTTATGAATTGCACCAAATTTATTCTCCAATCTTATAATTTGGTTCGTATTTTCAATCAAAAGTCGTTCATCCATTGAATCAATATCTATATTTCTGAAACCAATTCTATTTTTTAATGCTTCTTTTGCTTCTTCAGCTGTTTGAACAGTTTTTAATAATGTTGCATTGTTTACTTTCTTAATATCCTCTTCTGATATCTCCAAATACTTAGTCTTATATTCCTCAAAATCCTTTGATTTATCCAAGCCGAAGTATTCAGCTCTTTCTTTCAGAGTATCAAGCTCTTTATCATTTAAAGCCCATCTTGCCCTCTGTAGCAAAGCACAACGGCAATTACATACATTGGCAGCAGAACCACCAATACCAGGTGCTTTCATCTTTTCACCGCCAACAATGAAATATTCGTCAAGCTCCTTGATTTGCCCGTCTGCCTGTGCATGTGCAGGTCTTGTGTTACCGTCTAGGGCTGCACACCACTGCTTCAACACATCAGCTCCCTTTTTCTTGGCAGCTTCCTGTGCATCCATTGCGGATTGGTTCTGAATCCTATGCCCTTCTGTCCTTGCAATCCTGATAGAATTATTCTTTGCCTTATTGAATCCAAACATGTCAATAGTGCTGTTCATTCCCAAGCTTATCTTCTCGCCTATCTCATTCCAAGATGAGCCGTTTGATACACCTCTTGACACTTCTGCCCTTATACTTGTCTTAAGCTTATTTACATCTTCCCCTAGTCTGTCATAAAGACTCTTAGAAAGCTTACTGTCTATCTGCAATGCCTTTATAACCGCATTCTGGTCTATTGGAACAATTAAAGGAATACCCTGACCTGCAATATCATACATAACACCTACATAGCCGTTCTGATAACACCTTGTAAGATAATCGGAAATGGTTGCATATTCTCCTGATTGAAGCTGCGCAAGTGCTGTTTCAAGCTGTGCCTTAATTGCATTCTGATACTGTTGCTGGTATATAACAGCCTGTATATTCTCCATATCTGTTCTAGTGGATAATTGAGATATATTTACACTACAATCCTTTATTGCCTGCTTAAACACCTGCTGAAGCTCTTTAAGTACCTGCTTCTCATTATTATTAAGTTGTGCTTGTAAGATTTCCTTCTGTCTGCTGTTCATCTACTACAACCCCACCTAATACTTTCTGTGCTGTCATTGTTTCCTGTTCCTCATTCTTAGGAAGCTTATCCTTTATATCTTCATAAGATATATCCAACTGCTCTACAATTAGTTTTAGTACTGTTTCATCATCCAATATCTGTGCAAGGCTCATGATTACATTGATTTCTGTCTGCCTTGTCTGTGCTTCTGTTAATGCTATCTGTGCATTTTCCTGTGCATTTGACATAACTTCAGGCTCAAAGCTGAAATACACATCCTTCATCTGATAATCAGTCTTATTAATATCATTGATTTCAGCAAGTACAGGCTTTATCAGCTTTCTTAAAAACTGCTTAAGCCTTACTATCAGCTTGTTTGCTTTAAGATCTAACAGAGAATATGCAGCTTTAATTGCAATATTAGTTGTTGCGCTTGTGTCCTTAAGACCTGCCGTATTAAGGCCGAATCCAAATCTGTATATATTTTTCTCATCAAGCTCAAGCTTTATCTTTCTTGCTTCATACGGAATATCTACAGTCTTTATCTCAACCCCTGCACCTGTATCTGTGCTTTCCATTCCTATCATTTTCTTGGTTTTAATGTTCTGCTGCAATTCATCGAGATTATCACCCTCAAAGCCCTTAACAACATGGATTGGTGTATCAAAGTCAACCAGGTTGTTTGACAATGAACAGCTATGTAAATCATAATCATCTATCAGGTCCTTTATTGTCTTAAGGCAGCTGAACTGTTTCTTGTTATTATCAAGCCTGAAAAAAGGAATGAATCCAAAACCGTCATAATAGGTCTTATCATCATTCCCCTTCTTGTATAATGTATGTGGTTTAGGATTGATTGGCTCTGATTTATCTATATCAATCTTTCCTTCTCCATCCTGAACATAGAAATATGTGTTTTCTTTATCCCATACCTGAATTCTTTTTATCTTCTTATACGATTTTTCGATACGGTCAACATACCAGTAAATCACATAAGCACATCCATCATCTGTATCTTTTTCTCTTACCTCAACGACACTAATGCTATCCGCACACATAAACGACAACCTGTCTTCTGCGTTCTTGTATGCATACATGTAATCAAAACCCTTCGTCTGACACCCTGTCAGCACTTCTGATAATTCTGCTGTAAAATCTTCGTTCTCGTTAAAGTAGGAATCTAATTCTTTCTGCAGCTCTGGAATATCCGATTTAATAAATCCTTCATCACCTGAAAGAATATACTGAGTACATTGGTCTACAAGCTCTGTAAAGAATGGATGGCTTATCTTGATATTGCTTCTTGTTGTATCTTCAACAAGATCTCCGTTAGAATTGTAATAGAATAGCCTGTACTGCTTAATATCATGGTCTGCTTCGTAGTAAGCCTGTCCTTTTCTTGCAAACAGCTTTCTATCAGAAGCGGCATCATCCTGTATAAATTGTCGTATCTCATCAGTTGTTAACATTTATATTCCCCTTTCATCAGCTTAGCTTAAACCAATACTCTTTTTCTCTTGCGCCATTTTTCAATACCATATCTTAGTGCAGCCATAGCATCATCCTGAAAAGCAACTGGCTCATCCAGATATTCGCCTGTCTTTTCGTCTTTCTTCCATTTCCATTGCTGCAGCTCCTTTATGGTATTAACACAGGAAGGATGTACTCTTATTATTCGCTTAATAACCTTATCCTTACGAACAACACCCTTTAACCAGTCTATCTGTGCCTTAACAGAGCCATTAGCGCCACCTTTATCAACACCCTTTGCTCTATATCCTGCATTTTTCCACGTTTTAATTCTGTCAGGCTCTGCAGAATCACACCACATATCCTTATTCATTGGAATATCAGCCGCCTGTGCAAGTGGAATAATCTCTGATGTTTCTTTCTCAAATACATAAATCTCTTTCAAGATGTATATATTATCATCCTTGATTCCTAGAAGAAGGATTGCATCTGCATGATTGAAACCAAAATCCTGTCCGATTGCAATATCATCATAATCATTCAGATTCTGTGATATATCTGCAACCTCCCAATTGTGAAGAATAAGACCGCCAATCTCTCCCCATTCTCCAAGACCATATATCTGATATCCTTCTGGATCTACAAGTTTTCTTCTTTCCATACGCTGCCTGTAGGCATTGTCAATAAACCTGTTTCCTAAATATGTACTGTGATGTGTCAATACATTACTATCTGGAATATCAAAAAAGACCTTCTTAATCCAATGATTCTTATTAACTGGATTGAAGGTCATTCTTATCTGATAGAATTGCCCTGGCGGAAGTTCACCTCTCAATCTATCATCTATTATTTCAAAGTCAGCTTGTGTGATCTCCGTTGCTTCTTCAATCCACACATCTGTCAGTTTACCTTTTTGAAATGTAATTGACTTTAGCTTTTCGCGTTGATTTTCATCATTTACACCTCTAAATATTATCTGATTACCATTAGCAAGACATGTAAGCTGTAAAGGGCTTTGTTTAATGTTCCAATATCTTTTAGCCTTATCACCAAACATGCGGTAAATCGCACCTGTAAGCTCTGCATAAGTACTATCTCTATTGGTTATGTCCGACTTACGAATACATACAAGGTTGCGCCCCTTATCCTGCATCAGCCTTAATATATAATTCTGCGCTGTGTCAACGCTCTTCCCTGAACCTGCGCTGCCTTTCATAACTATGTACCGTTTGTGGCTTCTATCAACTTCCTTGAAACAAGGATTCATTGGAATATTTATATTCATAAGCAACCCGCTTCTTTAAATGCCTTTTCAAGCTTTGGAAATTGCTTTGCAATCCAATCAACAAGCTGTTCATTTCCGCTGTAATCATCAAGCCCTGATTCATAAAAAAAAGCATGAATAATCTCATGCCTTAATACTTCATCAAATCTTATTTTCTTTACACCTGTAGAATCTTCATCATTCAACATTGAGCCAGCATTTCTAATACTTATTCGCTTGTCATATTCCTTACACAAACCATCAAGCTTTGTCTTCTCAAGCGTATTATCAATCTCAATGCTATATTCAGTTCCTAATATATTAACCTTCTTCATTATCCCCATCTCCATAATCAACTGTAATATTCAGTTCTATATCAGTATCAAGTTCAACCTTATCTTTGAACATACCAAGATGTTTGCCAAGAAGTTCCAATGCCCTTACCTTATCACACGGCTTGACCTCCAATCCATCTCGCCCTTTCTTAATAACAGCTAATGCTCGCTTCTGTTCTTCTGTAAGTTCTTCTGTCAATACTGGCTCTACAGTCCTGTATGTAGCAGGTTTGCCGTCCTCATTCAGTATGTCTACAAGTATGCCACCTACTTCGGCTTTCATTTTCTTTTCAACTACATGTGCATAATCTGCTGTATTAGAAAAAGCTATCAAAGCAAGTTCCTTGATTACTCGCTCTTGAGTAATCTCCGTCTTGCGCGATAGTTCTTTTTGTCTCTCTCTTATATACTGTGAAATTGTAGTATTTTGTAGTAATTTTGATGCATTTGTATTTGCATACTTTTCTGTATACCCCGCTCTAATAGCCGCTTGTGTGGCATTAAGGTCTATAAGGTATTCATCACAGAATTTCCGTTGTTTGTCTGTTAATCCCACACAATCAGCTCCTTT
>CAKOSD010000037.1 GCA_934101745.1 uncultured Bacilli bacterium
TATTTTCACACAAAGCCGAATCTATATCGTCATAAAAATAATGGTCTTTTTTAGTGCGTAAATCAACTAAAGTTGACAAGATTCTAGCAAATATATCTTTATCTTCTAATCGCTTTTTATAAGCAGTAATTAATATGGAATAAAGGTCCATACTAGAATAGTTATACGTAGTTAGACTACAATTATCAACAGCGTTTAAGAGTAATTTAAAAGTGGCAATTAAATAGTCATTATCATTATTAGCCTCTTTAATACTACGGGTTATATAACATCTTATAGTATTGGCAAAGTCATTATATTGGCTAGCTTCCTCTTCTTCAGTCATTTCGGGTTCATCATCATGATAATAATCATATTCATCATAGTAATCATACTCACTATACTTATGATTTAGAGCTTTAATAGATTTTTCTAAATCTTTCTGAAATCTCTCTAATGATGATAAGTTATCAAATTCACTTTGGATACTACCGGTTATTACTTTGGCACTGTCGTTTTTTAAACAATACAAAACAGCAGCTTCATGTTTACAATGATCACCATAAGGACAAGTACATGATAGGTTATAATCATCATTTGTCATATCAATAGTAACTTTATATTCTAAAGAACCTTTTACCAAGGCTTCATAAACATTGCCTGATTTATAAATGGCTTTAACTTTATTATTTTTAAAGTAATCATAACCTCTTCTTAAAATTTTTTCACTAAAATATTTATTTAAATTTTTAACTTCCATAGTTACTCCATTTCTATAAATATCATAACATACTCTAGTATAAATTAATAATATATGGTAGGATATTTTTAGAATAGGAAGTATTTTGATGGATAATAGTAACCTTTTTTTAGAGAAATATCGTGATAGAAAATATATTTCTAAGTTTATAGATGCCACAACTAGAAAAGAAGTAAAACCAAGAAATTTTAATTTAGATGCTTATAATAATAAAGTATTAGAAGAAGATTATTATAAATATAAATCATATTTTGAAACTATGTATAGTGGTATAGATGATAATATTAAGTTAGATGAAGAACAAATAAAAGCGATTTTAAGTGATGAAGATTATTCTTTAATTATTGCAGGTGCTGGTACAGGAAAGACAACAACGATGGCAGCGATAGTCAAATATTTAGTTGATATTTGTAATGTTAATCCACAAGAGATTTTAGTTATGAGTTATACCAAAAAAGCCACCGAAGAACTTGATAAAAGAATTAGACTAGATTTTGGAATACCTGCCAGTGTTACGACTTTCCACTCACTTGGACTTATGTATATTCGTTCTATTTTTAAAGATAGAAAATGTAGTGTGGTTGATGATAATACTAAGAATAATATTTTTTTAGAGTATTTAACTACCAGACTTTTTCCCAAAAAGAATAGTTTAAAGAAACTTATTGAAGTATTTAGTCAGGATAATTTAGTAAAGTTTGGCGATTTTTTTAAGAAAAATTATATGAATTATGATTCTTATGAGGAATTTTTTAAGGCTTATAAAGATTATCGTATTTCGCAAATTACAGATTTAGATAGTCATATTAAAATGCAATTAGATCATGATTATAATCAAGAAAATATTTATACAATAAAAAATGAACTTGTTAAATCTAAAGGCGAAGCAATGATTGCTAACTTTCTTTTTATGCACAATATTTCCTATGACTATGAAAAAGTATATCCAGAGTTATTAGATAATAATAAACCTTATCACCCTGATTTTACAATTTATCTTGGGACTGAAGAAATTTATATCGAGTACTTTGGATTGTCTGAGGTTGAAGATGGTAAATATAATCGTTATAAAAAGAATATGTTAGAGAAAATTAAGTATCATAAGGCTCATCATAATAAATTCATTGGTCTTGATTATAATGAAGGTCAAAACTTACTTAGTAATTTAAGAACATCATTAGAATATCTTGGGTTTAAATTAGAAAAAATAGATAGTAGAGAAATAATAAGTAAACTTTTAGATAGACATTCTTTAGGGCAAGTCTATTCTTTAAGAAATCTTTATTTTAATTGTATAGAAAAGATTAAATCATCAGTAAACAGAAACCTTGCAGAGACCATTATTAAAAATTATTTAAATGATTTAATTAATCCGGATGAAAAAGAAATTAGTGAGATACAATATCGTTTTATATGGGACTTTTATAAGTATTATCAAAAGTATTTGTTTAGCAGTCCGAATGAATATAAATTTGATTTCCCTGATATGATTTATTATGCTAATAAATATATAAGTCGCGCTAATGATAAAGAGTTAAATTTTATGTATTTGGTTATTGATGAGTATCAGGATATATCACAGGATAAGTATACTTTAGTTAATAATATTATTATTAAAAATCATGCTAAGATAGTAGCAGTCGGTGATGATTGGCAGTCTATTTATGCGTTTAACGGTTCTAAAATAAGTTATATTTATAATTTTCAAAAATATTTTCCTTATGCGAAGATTTTATATATTTCGAGAACTTATCGTAATAGTAAAGAACTTATTGATTATAGCGGTAAGTTTGTTATGAAAAATCCCATGCAAATTAAAAAAGAATTGATTTCAGCAAAAAGTGTAGAAAAACCAATCCAGTTTATTGGCTTTAGTGATGAGGTTCTAAAGGTTAAAGAGTTAATAGTAAATATTTATTTGCAGCACCCTGATTACAAAGTTTTAATTTTAGCCCGAAAAAACAAGAACATTAAAGAATTATTTAATGATGAGGATTTTAGAGATAATATTGGGACGAAAGTAACTTTGGCAGGGTTTGAAGATATCAAAATTGAGGCCATGAGTATTCATAAATCTAAAGGTCTTACTTATGACGAGGTTATTATTATTGGGTTGGATAGAGATTTTCCAATTGGAAATAGGAGTAATTTCTGGATGGAGGAATTATTTAGACCAAAGGATAATGAGGAAAGATATGCCTATGCGGAGGAAAGAAGAGTTTTCTATGTTGGTCTTACTAGAACAAAGAATCATGTTTATTTATTAGTTAATGAAGACGCTTCTTTAAGAAGTCCATTTATTGAAGAGTTATATCAAATAATAAAGAAGGAAAATCAAAAATAAAAAAAGATAAGAAAAATTAGATAAAATAATTTTGTTCTTATCTTTTTTATCTAGAATGATTGTTGGTATCATTAATTTCTGTCTGATTATTTTTAGAATTATTAATAGTATCTTTAATTGTTTTTAAATAAACTTTGGCAAGCCAAGGATTTTTAGCAAAAAACTTTCTTAATTCTTCTTCACTACATTTGGGGACATAAAAGCTTTTTAAAACTCTATTATCACGAAGGAAGCCGAAATATTTCATTGAATCGCCGCCATCATTTAGAATTAAGTTAGGAAATGATGCATTTTGTAAAGTAGTATTATTCATGAGAAAAAAGCCTTCAACTTCCCGTAATTTTGGAACATTTAAAGTAATTAAATTATCTGAACCACTCATAAAAGAATCACCGGCTTTTTCTAAACTAGGTAGTTCAAGGTTCAATAAATTTTCGCTAGCATTTAAAAAGCTGGTACCAACCCTTATTAATTTAGGAGCATTTACATAATTTATTTCTCTAGCATTTGAACAAAATGAGTTACCAATATCTAGCACTTCTGGTAAATCTAGACGTTGAATTTTAGAGTTTAAAATTAGAAAGTTATCACCAATACTTGTTACTTTAGGAATATTAATTGTTCTAAGCCCATAGTTAGTACGCATAAAATTGCTACCGATGTAAGTAGAATATTCATCCGTGTACTCTATAACATTTCCTGATGAATCT
Organism: uncultured Bacilli bacterium; assembly: GCA_934101745.1. Taxonomy (GTDB): domain Bacteria; phylum Bacillota_I; class Bacilli_A; order RF39; family UBA660; genus CAG-605. The sequence continues at coordinate 3,794 of CAKOSD010000037.1, forward strand.
ATTATTAATTCTAAACTAGTACCATCATTATGAGTAATTGTTATCTTACGGTTTTTATCGGTTGTTTTCGATACAGTTAAATCTTGTAAATCGTCTAAAATATGGTCAAATTCATTAGAAAATCTAGGTATTAAATTGATTAAGGTCTTATTTTGCAAATCTAAGACATAGGTATCTAAAAAGATATATCGTTCGGGATTTTTAACATAAGTCTCATCTACTTTATTATTTATTAACAAATAATTATTTTCGCAAAAATGGATATTTTGATTTTCGATATTATAATGACGAAATTTTTTATCGTTACCAAGAACAAAATTTTCTAGCTTCAGTTTAGAACTATAGGTAGGATTACAATTTAATTTATAATATTGGCTAAAACTATAAGTAAGTCCTGGAATTATATTATCTAGGTTGTTATAGAAGGTATTATCAGGATTATTAACGCGGTGATTATATCTATTTTTGATAGATAAAGTATTAGCACTATCACGGGAAAATTGAATGCTTATAACACTGGTACCATATTCATCTTCACGACGAGGTTTAGAAAAGTTTTCTCTTTTTATTTCCTCAACGTTATCTTTAACGGCGAAAAAAACTATACAACTATCTAGACGGCCACCTTTAAAGGTACATATTTCTTCACCTTGATGATAATATTTTTTAAAGGATTGAATTTCTTCTTCGGTATGACATTCGTATAATGTATAACCAGCCATCTTTAAAAGTTCTTGAGGGGTTTTATTAGTAGTAATTATATCATTTTCCACATCAATAAAATTAAAGATATAGTTTTTAAAGTTTTCTTCAGCATGCTGAGATATAATTTCTTTAGCTAAAAATTTAGTTGGCGCAAAATGGGCTTGTAAAATGCTTAATAGCAAGCCTTCATGCTCTAAAATGGTGGGAAATAAAGAACGACAAAGATGCATAGTATCTTCACCATATATTTTTTTGATTTGTTTTAATTCATTACTCATTAAACCACCTCCTATCCATAATATCTTTGTAAGTAATATTCATAATCCTTACCTACTACTTTTATAATATCGTCTTTAATATCTTTCTTTTTAGCATAAATACCGCCAATAAGGCCGAAGGTATAATTGTTTGGTTCGTTTATAATGTTTTCTGGCAAATAAAGATAGTCTCCAACTTGAGGTTTTTTTTCAAGTCCTAAGAATTCTAAATGTACTCGGTATTCTTTGGTATTATCACTTAAAATGTAAGCATAGGGCTCAATTTTCTTAATTAATAATTTATTCATTGTTATCTCCCTTTTTATTTCATATTTTTATTCTTTTGCTTTATAAGTTAAGATAGCATACATTATCTTAGCAATATTTTCACAAGCGGCGGGTAAAAATTCATCATATGTAATGCGATTATTATTATCTGGACAATCTGATATGCTTCGTAATACTAAACATGGTACTTGACACAAGAAACAGACTTGACCGATGGCTGACCCTTCCATTTCAACACATAAAGCTTTAAATTTTTCATTTATTTTGCTAGCCATTTTAGCATCAGTACAGAAGATATCACCTGATGCTATACAGCCTAATTTATAGGGGAATCTTTTTTTCTCTAAAGCCTCAATACTGTTCATAACTAGTATTCTATCCACAGGTATAACATCACCTACATTTGGAATATAACCTTTTTTATGATCAAAAGCGGTAATATCAAAATCATGTTGAACTAAAGAAGTTGATATTACAACATCGCCTACTTTCAAGGATTTATCAACGCCGCCAGCAACACCTATATTATAAATAGCACTCGGTTTATAATTATCAATTAATATTTGGGTAGTACGACCAGCGTTTACTTTACCAACACCACTTTCAACTAAAATAAGTCTAGTTTCGATAAAGTCTACTTCGTAAAAAGTTAAATCATATATTTTTGTAATTTTATCAATTGTAAAATATTTTTTTAAAGCTGTTAGCTCTTCATTCATAGCAAAAATTATGCCTATTGTATCCATGTAATCACCTATTCTTATTTAATTATACTATATTTTTTATTTTATTTATTAAAACTTTGACAAGGACTTTCGATTATACATCAATTTGTCAAAAAGAAAAAGTCCTAAAGCAGGAATTTTAGAACTTTTACCTATTTTTAAATAGCAATTATAATTTTAGAAATTAATTAGTTTTCTTCTTTTTAATTATTAACTTATCCGCACAGGCAAGCATACTTGGTAAAATAATAAGCATTAATAGCATTGAACAGAAAGTACCAATTGAAATAGTTTTACATATCATGGCCGCAATATGGGAAGCAAATTGACCTACTATTAAGGTAACAATAATTAAAATAGAAGCACTAGTTAAAATCGTATGAATTGATTTGTTATAAGAGTTAATTAAAGCCTCTTTTATATCCATAGTTCTTCTTGATTCTAAATAATATGATGTATAAAGGATAGCATAGTCGATAGTAGCGCCCATTAAGATACTTTGAACAATTAGTAGGGCAATGAAGTAGACAGAACCACCCGCAAAGGTTAAGGTATCCATGGTAATATAGACTGCACATTGAATTAATAACACTAAAATAATTGGAATTAAAATTGATTTAAATGTTAAGGCTACAACTACGAAAATGAAAATCATAGTTAGAACTGTTATTAAATTCATTTCACCATCAAATGATTCACTCATTTCTAAAGCCATTGGTGAATCGCCAATAACATAAGCGTTTTTATCATTCATATGGTCTTTAACAGCACGAATGAAGCTATAAGTTTCATCCCCTTCAGCATCTAAAGTAGTATTAAAGATAGCACGGTTATAATCTTTACCCACCAATAATTCTTTAGCATCGCTAATAGTTGTTTTAGCATCACTTACTTTAGTACGCATTTCATTATCAATAAAATCATCGAAACGAGTATCAGTTAAAATATCATCGTTAATATAACGGACAAACTCTTCTACTGTTAAAGTCCAATTTTCATTATAATTATTAACACTACCATAATAGATGAATAATAAATCCATAGTATTCTTATCAATATTATCAGTTAGAGGATTAATAAGTGCTAACATTTCGGTTAGATTGAATTTTGTATTTTTCTTAACTGATTCCATAATAGCGCGAACGGTATTTAACTGAGTTTTCATATCATCAGTAAACATAGAAGCATATTTATTATCGTTTACAACATTATCTAATAAATAATTAACGAATGTATCTAATGATAAAGTTACTTTTTTACCATTTTTCACTTCATATAATGAATATAATAGTTTTAAATCACCTTTAGAAGCACTAATTAAATTAGCCATATCACTATAGTTATATTTAGTATCGTTATAAACTGAGTTCATTACAGTATTAACAAGATTTAGTTTAGTTAGAGAGTCTTTATCAAGAGAGCCTTTTAACATTTCATCATTTTGATGGTTAAGTAAAAACTTAGCAAATTCCATTGGGGTAATTGAAGTGTTAGTGTTCATAACATGATATAGTGTATAAATTTGTTTAAGCATGGACTCATCAACACCAATTAATTTAGAAAGTTCTTGATAACTAAATGTTGTATCATTATTAGTAGATTCCATAATATTCTTAGCTAAGGTTAAAGTTTGAATAGTCTTTTCGTCTAAGATTTTACTTAAAATGGCATTATCTTTATTTTCTAAGATTAAATTAACGAATTCATAAGGAGTCATATATATTTCTTTATTTTGGATAATAGTAATAATTTCATCAATCTTTTCTTCTGGAATTCCTAAGGCAGTAGCAATTTCTTTAATAGTCATTAGTTCTTCCTCAGTTATTTCATGATTTTGGATATAATCTTCTAATTTTGCTAAGATTTCATCAACATCGATACCAGTTTTTTCTTCAATTAATTCTTTATATTTAATAATTAATTCTTTAATTTGAGCAGGAGTATAACCATTAATAGTAACATTTTTTAAATCTAAGATAGAATCAATATCATCTTTAGATAAGTCAAAGATTTTAGCTAGCCCTTCGGCGTCCATCTTGGTATTAATAATCTCTTTGTTACTTAAAATTTTTAGTAATTTTAAAGAAGCAAGGGTATCATCTGTAAATAGACCTTTATATTCTTGGTTAGTATAGACTTTATCTAAGGTAAAATTAACGAATTCATTGATAGTTAATTTCTCAGTAATAGGTTGTAGTGATTCATAATACATAAATAACTTATCAACATCTTCTTTTGATAGTTCAAACATACTAGCGATTTCGCTAGAATTCTTCTTGGTAGTAATATTAGTCTTACTTAAGAATGGTTTAGCTTGTTTTAATAAAGCCTTTTGGTCATTTGAAATATAAGATTTATAAGTATCATTTTTTAAGACATAATTATTTATAAAGTTAGCAAGTTCAGGTAAAGTAATTTTAGTACTTGGATTAGTTGCATTATAAAGAATAAATAATTGGTCGACTTGGTCTTTAGATACTCCTAAGATACTAGCAATTTCACTGGCGGTTCTCTTTTTATTTAAAGCCCCAACACTTGTAAAGTTTTTTAGTTTATTAATGTTTTCTCTTATTTCAGGAGTTATCTCTTTAGAAAGTTGAGCATTAGGATAAACTTTATTTTCA